>JAGWYI010000069.1 GCA_018969455.1 Bacteroidota bacterium
GCGCTGTAAGCAACCTTAAAAACCCGCAAAACATCTTCACCACACCAGGTGAATATGTGGTTGAATTCAAAAAAACAGCCAACGGACCGGTTGAGGGCACTGTCAAAATTAATGTATATCCCAAGCCTGATCCGAAAATTGCCGCCGACCCGTCTGCGGGATGCCGTCCCTTGAACATTCAGTTTTCAGATACGACAAAATTGGATCCAAGTATCCTGATTTTAAGCAGAAACTGGGTTTTTGGAGACGGAGGCAGCATCGCCAACCAGAAAAATCCGCAATACACCTATTTTAGTACAGGCATTTACTCCGTTTCTCTTGCCTATACCACCAACTATCCTTCCTGCAACGTAACCCGGATTTTCACCGACTTTGTAAAAGTTGGCAGCAAACCCACCGCTGCGTTCAATACCACGCCAGGCAATCTGGTTGCCTGCGAACCGCCCCTCAATGTTTCTTTCACCAATACCACATCGGGCGGCAGTGGCAATTTGACTTACAGTTGGGATTTTGACAATGGCAATACTGCCAATGTGCAAAATCCGCCCAGCCAAACCTACAATGCAAACGGCACTTATCGCATAAAACTTATTGTAAGTGATGCATTTGGCTGTTCCGACAGCATTACCCGCATTCTAAAGATCGGTTTGCCCAAAGTCGATTTTCTGGTGGCAGACACCGTTTGTTACCGGGACTCCGTTCAGTTGATCAATCAATCGGATGCAGGCGCTTACAATTGGAACCTGGGTCAGGGAATTTATCCTTATACCTCTACCCTGCTTTCGCCTTACGTGGTTTTTGAAAAGGGCGGTTTGCAAACCATCAGCTTGCAGGTAAGTTCAGGCGCTAATTGCAGCGCAACCCTGAGTAAACAAATATATGTTGAACAACCAGATGCCAGTTTTACCGTAAATCCGGGATCCGCATGCACAAATCCGAGTGTTTTCACCTATCAAGCCAATGCCGACCCTTCCCATCAGTTTGCCTGGACTTTCCACGATGGAACTGTTGCCAACGGCCAAAACGTAAGTTACACCTGGTATAGCCCCGATACAAGCGGTTTTGATCCATTTAAAGTATACCGCGATACGGT
Organism: Bacteroidota bacterium; assembly: GCA_018969455.1. GTDB lineage: Bacteria > Bacteroidota > Bacteroidia > Chitinophagales > Saprospiraceae > M3007. Next base: position 1,094 of record JAGWYI010000069.1, read on the forward strand.
ATATCTGCAAGTTACTTCGGCTCGAGGATGCAAAGCCGATAACCGGTATATAAACCTGATTCAAATTCCAAATGCCCGATTTACCGCCGACAAATTGAAGGGATGCGCTCCGCTTACCGTAACTTTTTCAGATAGCAGCCGCGCATTTGCGCCCATTTCCAGTTGGACCTGGATGTATGGCGACGGTTCGAGCCCCCAGGTGCAAGCTACCAACGCAGGCGTTACCCATACTTTTGATGTGGAGGGCGAATACAATGTGCGTTTGGCAATAAAAACAATCGACGGCTGCGTGGATACCTCCTATCAAGTTACCATCCAGGTTGGAGCCCCGATTGCAGGCGAAATTTCTTTCGATAAAACCAAAATATGCCCAGGGGATACCGTATTTTTTAAGTACCTGAGTACCGATCCCAGAATAGACGACTGGCACATTAGCACCGATGACCATCGTTTGTTTCATTGTTCCGACGATAAAAATCCATTCTGGGTATTTAATACAGAAGCCAATACCTTTCCGGTATCTGTAACCACCATTCACAATGGTTGTGTAAATACAGTACCAAGCAAAGACTCAATCGTCGTTCAAGGCCCCGTAGCGCGATTGCATTATGAAACCACTTGTAATAACACCTTACAGTTTCATTTCAAAGACGAAAGTACAGGGGCAACTGCGATACATTGGACCTTAGGCGATGGTAGCACCTCTACGATGGCTGATTTCAATCATTTATACAATAAAGGAAGTTATCAAGTTATATTACAGGCCGAAAATCCGAATACGCAGTGCCCTGCTTCTTTTGATACAGCCATCGTATATGCTACCCAGGTGAAAGCCGTAATAACTTTTCCGGATGAAATATGCGGAGATACCGAGTATAATTTAGATGGTTCCAAATCTGTGGATGTAAATCCGACCTGCTATAAGGGATTTACCTGGTATTTATCCTTTGACCGGCCATTTACCACCAATGAATCTCTTACTCCATACACCTTTGGCCCCTCTGGGCCACAAACCTTATGGCTTGCCGTTGAAGACATCAATGGTTGCAAAGACACTGTGCGTAAAGATTTTATCATTTACAATCGGAAAATAAACTTTGCGATGGATGACTCTCTGATTTGTTTGCCCGGGAAGGTACAATTTACCGATTTAAGCACTTCCGATGCCAATATAACCAGTTGGACCTGGAATTTTGGCGATGGAGATTCGCTACAAACGAAGAATGCCATGCATACCTATGTGAACAATCCAGTTGGCGGGCAAACCTTTACGGTAAAATTAAACGTACGAGACGACAAAGGTTGTTACGGATACGCCGAGAAGGTAATTTCGGTGTACAAACCGGTAAGTTACATCAGTCCGCAGCAAGCGCAAATATGTGCAGGCAAATCGGTGTTATTCAACGCAACAGAATTTAAGGACGGTGGATCGGGCTTGCAATGGGAATGGGATTTTGGAAACGGTTTGACGGGTTTGGGTCAAAGCCCGGCATCTACCTTTGCCAATGGCGGAGTATACATTGTGCGGCTTAAATTTACAGAAATAGGATCTGGTTGTTTTGGTGAAACCACCGTTCCGGTAACCGTACAGGATTATCCAATTGCGGCTTTCAGCACCAATGTAGACGGCAAAAACATCATTTGTTACCCGCAAAACATCCAGTTTACCAACACCAGTTCCAGTTCATCGCCACTTTCAACATTTTGGAACCTGGGGAATGGGAGCAGTGCCGATGGATCTTCAGCCTCGGCAGTATATGGAAAAGGAAGCTACCTTGTTACCATGGTAAGCGCAACCAGCCTGGGTTGTGCCGATACCATACAGCGAAGTTTCACGCTGGTGGGTCCGGAAGGAAACTTCAACATCGACAAGCCTGCTATTTGCCTGGGCGATGCAATTACTTTTAATCTCCTTGATACCGTAGATGTAAGTTCCTATTCCTGGTCATTTGGCGATGGAAGCACAATCAAAAACACAAGTCCGGTAACCCATCCATACAACTTTTTACCCCCGAGCGGACAAGTACCGGTAAAACTGGTATTAACAGGAGAGGATGCAGCGTGTACGTTTATTGTTGAACAGCCCATAAGCATTTCCTTGATTAAGGCAGATTTCATCGTACAGGACTCCGCGCAATGTTTGGGCTTAAGTCATTCGTTTATAAACAATTCTGTAGCATCCGACCAATGGCAATGGTCGTTTGGGGATGGGAGTTTCAGCAGCAACAACAGCCCCAGCCACAGTTACGTCGACGAGGGCAATTACACGGTTACCCTGATTTCAACCGATCTGCCAGTTGGTTGCAAAGACACTCTGAGTCGCCAGGTTTCGGTGTATGCCAATCCGGATATATATGCCTACGGCGATTCAATATGTGCGGGAGATACTGCGTTGTTGCGCGTTTTTACAATTAATCCTCAGGGGAATACGTATATTTGGAAACCTACCCAGGGTCTTATACCGCCTGTCAACAACGATTTTGTTCAAGTGACGGGCATAAACGACACACGCACATTTACCATTGAAGTGATTGATCAAAACGGGTGTAGAGGTTTTGATACGGTGCAGGTATTTGTACCCGGGCCCATAAGCCTTGGCAGCGATCTGGATACCCTGGTAGCCCCCAATGCACCGGTTCGTTTACCTATTCAAGTGGAGCCATTTTATGATTATACATTTACGCCGCCATTGCCCTTAACAGATCCCATTGTGGTATCAAGTCCCGATTCCAATTTGACGATAAAATTAAGGGTTCGGGATGAATTAGGGTGTTTTACTCAAAATTATCTGTTTAAAATTCGCATTTATCCCGATAAGGTTTGGGCGCCGAATGTTTTCACCCCCAACAATGATGCATTAAACAACACGTTTCAATTGTTATCCATTGGCGACAGAGAATTGGTGGAGGTAAGGAGTTTAAAAATATACAACCGCTGGGGGCAGAAGGTATTTGAAACCAGCGGCAACCTGAAAACTGCGGTTTGGGATGGCAAGCAGGATGGCGTTGAATCGCCGGTGGATGTGTATTATTGGGTAGCAGAGATAAGATATTATGGTGGCAGGCAAGAGACCCGAAAAGGGCAAATTAGTTTGATCCGTTGATATATTACTGGAAAAGCATGCTATGCCGCTTGCATCAGGATATCCCTTGCAAGCGGCATACTGAGGCAGAAACTGCAAAAATTTAAAAAATTTAACGCGATTGTTAAATTAATATTAAGTCATTGATTTAAAACAAATTAGCAAAAAAACGAGCCATTAAAATATTGGAAAATGCAAGTCTTTGCCAAATTTCCGCTTGTGCTTACTCCATTAAAGTTTTACCTTGGACCTGATTTTCGACAAATCCCCACCAAAAAAGCCGGAACGAAAAATCTGCTTTACTTTTTCGACATTTTCTGACTTCTTATCAACTCAAACTTTTTGTTTACTCATGAAACAAACCATTCTACTTGTTTGTCTGCTTATGATGGGTGTTCAGTTCGGTTTTTCCCAAAGCCGTTTGACCATCAAGCATCCGATTACCGGAAGAAATTCCATGCCTGTTCAGGCGAAAGTTCAGGATCGCAATGTTACCGGTTTTGAAACTGCCAGTGGCAAGGCGGTATCCATTCCACCCAGCAGCAACCGCTTTTTTGCTGAATCTGTTTTGGGTGTGACACAATACGACCTTCAAACCAACTCCTGTATGCCCAACCGGGTACAAAACTGGGGCAATGGCCAGGTTTCTGCTGCTTTCCTGGTTTCGGCTACAGGCGAGGGTACACCTTATTCAGACCGCGGTACTGGTTACAACAACAATTTTGCTGGTGATTTTGGTGCACCTGCAACCACCCGTATCGAAGCGGTACGTACCGGCTTCCCATCCTATGCCGTTTCTCCGGTTACAGGCGAAGAATGGGTAACCAGCCACGCATCTGGCAATACCATCCACTTTGCCCATAGAGCCAAAGATGCCACTACCTGGACGGAAGGCAACATCCCAACAACTACACCGAATGGCGGCTTGTGGACCGATGTTGCGGTAGGTGGAGCCGATGGCAAAACCATTCACGTGATCTATTACACTACACCCTCTGGCAATGGCGGTGCTGCCGTAGATGGCATGGACGGAACCATCAAATATTGCCGCTCTACCGACAACGGCGCTACCTGGGACATTGTAGACGCCAGCCTGCCAACTGTAAATGGCGATAACTACTTGCATTTCACCGCAAACTGTTATACCATCAGCGCCAATGGCGCCACTGTAGCCATCGGAGTTTTTCACAATTTGAACTCTGTTTTGATGTTCAAATCGGAAGACAATGGCACCACATGGGCCGACCCGCGTATCGTTCACAAATTCCCATTGAAAAAATGGTCTTTTGACGACGGCTACACCTTCGACCAAATTTCTTCCGAGTTCAATCCAGACATCTGGCCACAACCAAACGGCGTGACCGACTCCCTGGCGATTCTGACCAACGACAACACAGGCGATGTTTTGGTAGACGACAACGGAATTGTGCATGTAGCCTTTGCGTCCTTCTTTATTCGCGATGCGGATACAACCGATGACAACTCCTACAGCCTGTATCCGGGTACCAACCTGGGTATCATTTACTGGAACGATCTGATGGACGACAATGCCGGTATTGCGTCCGGTTACTGCCCCGACATCAACGGCGATGGCAGCCTGGGTACCACAACCAGCCAAATCTATTACGATGGCTATTATGGAATGAGCCTGAGCACCCTTCCAACTTTGGGTATGGATGCTGAGGGCCGTGTGTACATCTCTTACATTTCAAACAACGAGTTGGCTGTTTCAACCGACAATTTTTTCTACAAACAGCCATTCCTTACCCGCAGCTCAGTAGATTGGACTACTTTTGACAATCCACAAGTTGTTTTGCAAGACGATTTGGTAAGCGACCCTTTGGTAACAGCCTTCTCTGAAAACTTTTATGCTGCCATTGCACCAAAAGTTGATGACAAAGCCCATATTGTATGGCAACAAGACTTTACCCTGGGTGTTACCCTGCGCATAACCGGTACACAGCCTGCAGAAGACAACCAGATTCTGTACCTTGGTTTCCCGGTTGACCGTTTTATTGTAGGTGCAAATGAGCCAAAAACAGCCATCAACAACATGAAGTTGATGCCGAATCCGGCTTCCAGCAACACAGCGTTGTTGTTTGATTTGAAAGAAAACGCTGAATACAACATTTCTGTGATCAATATGGCTGGTCAGCGTGTAATGGACCTCAATGGTCAGGCTGTAGCAGGTAAAAATGCCCTCAACCTGAACACTGCTGCCCTGAACAGCGGCGTGTACTTCGTACGTGTAAACGCAGGCGCACAAAGCGGGGTAGTTAAATTGAACGTCGTGAAATAAAATTGGCCTAAACAGGCAAACGGAAGCGCTGGTTTGATTTCAAGCCAGCGCTTCTTTTATATATGTTAAAATAAATTAATTTTTAAAACATTGATATTTATCATCAAATTTATTTTTTTAGATTTTTATAAAAAAACTACAAATAATTGGTCATTTCAGCCAATAAAGCGCCCTTTTTTTCGTTTTGGTCTTTTTTAATCTGCTTTCCAGCTCGTTCGCGCATTCAGTCGCAAAGACATCCCACCCACCTCAAACAACCCGCCTTCCCGGAAAGCCGCAAGTAAAAAACCGATTTATTCATCAACATTTTTTACCATGGCATCTTTGAATCCAATTCAGGGGGCTTTGGGTATTCGCCGAGCAGCGCATTTGTTGCGTCGTTCAAGTTATCGGTATACCCGTCAAAGGGTAGACGAGCTGGCGTTATTGAGCGCACAGGAGGCTGTTGCACTCTTGCTGACGCCCTCGCCGCTACAACTTGAACAACCTTTATTTGCTGCTGGAAGTGGTACGCCGAGCACCTGGATAAACCCGCCCCAGGGTCCCAACCCGCAACTTCCCGCCGAAGATTTCGAACTCAAGCCCTATGTTGTAGCATGGTGGGTACATGAGGCCCTGCACGATCCGGGTATTTGTCACAAAATGGGGCTATTCCTCCATCAATTTCTGGCAACCGACACCGAAAGCGGTTCCAGCATGGCGTATTTCGACTATCTGTCTCTTTTACATTGGAGCAGTCTGGGCAATTTCAAAAAATTATTGATCAAAATGGTGGTTGATAATTGCATGCTGCGTTACCTCAACAACGACCAGAACTATGTGAACAACCCCAATGAAAATTTTGCCCGCGAGTTTTTTGAACTTTTTACCATCGGCAGGGGGCTGCCTGCGGGGCCAGACGACTATACGACATATACAGAAGACGATATTGTGCAGGCTGCAAAAGTATTTACCGGTTATAATCATGCCAATCGGAATCAAAACACCGATCTTGAAACAGGATTACCCGCAGGAAAACCCTATCCACAAAGTCATGATTTTCAACCCAAAACATTTAGTGCGCGTTTCGGAAATGCCACCATAACGGCGCCCAGCAACGACGAGGCTGGTATGAAAGCCGAATTGCAGGCATTTGTGGATTTGGTATTTGCGCAGGAGGCAACTGCCAAAAACATTTGCCGCAGGCTATATCATTTTTTTGTCACGCGCAACATCAGTGCAGAAGCCGAAGCCGATATCATTACAGGTATGGCTGAAATTTTTGTGACCAACAATTTCGAATTGAAACCGGTATTGGAAGCCTTGTTGATGAGCGCCCATTTTTATGATGCCGATGATTCCGACCCAAACAACGAAATCATCGGGGCGCTCATCAAATCACCGCTTGAACTCTGTTTGCAGGCCTTGAGTTTTTTCAATATGCCCATACCCGACCCGCACACTGAAAATGAAAAACACTACAAAATATTTTACGGCGCTGGCATTGTAGAACGGCTTTTTACCCGTGCAGGCATGCCCTTGTTTTTCCCATTCGATGTAGCCGGGTATTCAGGTTATTATCAGGAGCCCGATTTTAACCGGCAGTTTTTCAATTCGGCCACTATCATCGCCCGTTACAAAATGCCGGAGATGTTTCTTACCGGAACATTTGCGTGGGGCGGCGGCAACAATCAGCCGCTTGGTTCAAAACTGGACATTGCAAGCTGGGTGCGCGATAGCGGCGTAATCAACACGCCAGCCGATGCATCCTCCCTGGTAGAAACCCTTGCGAACTACCTGTTTCCGGAACAGCCCGACAGCGATCGGATCGATTATTTTTTAAATAAGATCTTTTTGAATGGGCTTCCTGCCGCCGATTGGTCCTATGAATGGGAAAATTACATCAATACCGGAAATGATTCAGAAGTATCAATCCCCTTGGGGAAATTGATTACCGCCATGTTGTATGCGCCTGAATATCAGGTATTCTAGTGGCATTTAGCAAAACGCTATCTGAAATGCTGCATTCATTGTCGTGCTGTTTGTTGATATTCAACAACTTAGACCTTAGGTCCTGTGGAATTGATGCAATTTATGCCGACCAAAAAACAAACACATGAAAAGAAGAAATTTCCTCAAATTGTTTCCTACTGCCGGTGCGGGGGCATTTGCCGTAAACGGCTTCCCCATGCGCCCTTTCGCCAATCAGCATTTGGCCCAAATACTGTCGGATTGTAATGGCGTTGAAGACCGCGTTTTGGTTCTAATTCAACTGAAGGGTGGTAACGACGGGATCAATACCATCATTCCAATTCCCTATTACGATACCTATGCCAATTTAAGGCCTATTATAAAGGTTCCGGAAACAGGGCCTGAGAAATACATCAACCTCGACAATTCGCTGCCGAATAAAGATCGGGTAGGCCTGCACCCGGTTATGAATGGGTTAAAATACCTGTACGACAAAGGCTGGATGAATGTGGTGCAAGGTGTTGGGTATGAAAACCTGAACCAATCACACTTTAAAGGCACCGATTTGTGGATGAGCGGCGGAGATGGAACCCCCGATCGATTTAACATCCGATCAGGATGGATGGGGCGCGCATTAAATGCATTTTTCCCTAATGTAAAAGGCGAGCCAATTCCCGATATGCAATATCCACTTGGTATTCAAATCGGAGATCCCAACCCAGCCCTGGGTTTTCACACCGAAACCGAACATCAGAACGCCATCAATCTTTATGGGCAGGACCCGGAAGGATTTTACTCCTTGGTTCAAACTATTGGCGGAGAACCCATTAAAAATGTACCGAATTCGGAATATGGCGATGAATTGCGCTATATCATGGGCGTTGAAAAAGCCGTGGATGCCTATTCCTATTATATTACCCAGGCATTCGAGGCGGGAAGCAATGCCATAACTGCGTATCCGCAAACCACCCTGGCGCACCAATTGAAAACCGTGGCAAGGCTTATAAAAGGGGGGTGTAAAACCAAGATCTATTTGTGCAATATGGGTGGATTTGATACGCACGGCAATCAGCTTCCGCCAGAAGGCACCATTCTGGATGGTGGCCACGCGAGCTTGTTGCGCAACCTGTCAGATGCCGTTCGTACCTTTTTTGATGACCTACAAGGACTTAATCTGGCTGATCAGGTCATGGCATGTACCTTTTCCGAATTCGGTCGTTGTGCCCGCGAAAATGGCTCGGCGGGTACCGATCACGGCACCCTGGCGCCTATGTTTATTTTTGGCAAGGGGGCAAGGGGCGGTGTGAATGGCACCAATGTTAACCTTGATAACCTGACTAATGACAACCAGTTACAAGGCCAGCAATTTGATTATCGACAAGTTTTTACAACCCTGCTTCAGGATTGGTTGGGCGCAGCCAATAACATTCTGGAAGCCACCATGTTTGAGGGATATGCAAAAATCCCCCTGATAAACAGTCAATTTCTTGTATCGCCCGATTGCTACCTGGATGGAACCCTTACCGATGTATTTGACCCTGTTAGTTCAGCCGACAGGATGCAAATATATCCCAATCCGGCAAGCGCCCGGATTGAAATTTCCTTCAATAGCCCAAGTGCTGTAGACGGCTTGCTTACGTTGCACAGTTTGGGAGGTTCTTTATTGCAAATCAACAACATACGTATGCAAGCAGGGCCCAACTTTTATTATTTCGATGTGCGTGCTTATCCGCCTGGCAATTATTTTGTCCGAATCGAAGACAAACAAAGCGGACAGGCCAAAGTATCCAAATTGATCATAAACCGGTAAACCCTATGAGACTTCTATTTTGTTCGATTATCATGCTTCTGTGGATCCCCCTCGCTTCCAGCCAGCTCCCTGCTGCCTGCGGGGGTGGATCCGCTCCAGCAATCGCTTGTAACCAGGCCTGCATTAACTGCAATTTCAACGGCTATACAGGCAATACTACTGGATTTCCTTCAGGGGTTGCACCTGAATTCTGTGGAACGATCGAAAATGCGCAATGGTTGGGGTTTATTGCCGGAGAAGCGCAAGCCACCTTCATCATTACCCCGTTTAATTGTACCAACAACAATGGCGTGCAGGTAGCCCTGTACAACGATTGTACCAAGGCCCCGCTTGCCTGCGACAAGGGGATGAAAAACGGAGGTGGAATCCCTGTAGCCATTGATGTTCCGCTCGCGCCGGGTGGCAATTACTTTTTGTTGATAGATGGGTATGCGGGCGACTTTTGCGATTTTACGGTAACGGTGTCGCCTGCTACAGCCGTATATCAAGCGCCTTTGGGCGATATTCAGCCCATTACCGGCCCCACCAAGGGTTGTGCTGGCGCCCAGTTTGAGTATTCCGTACCACCTGTTTTGGGTGCAAGCGCCTACCTTTGGAGTGGGCCTCCCGGCGCCATGTTCGACAGCGTTCCGAGCCCAGCCGTTTTGATTGGCGCCGATAAACGTAAGGTACAAGTTACTTTGGGAAACCAAAGTGGTGACATTTGCGTACAGGCAGCCAATACCTGCTCAAAAACAGCACCCTGTGCCAGTTCGATTTACGTTGAAATTCTGGATGATTCGCATCGGCCGGTGTTGGCCTCCGATACCCTCCAGCATTTAAATTGCCTGAACCCGGCAGTTGCATTGGCGTTAAAAGTCATTCAACCAGGCAATTTTTTATACCATTGGGTATCTGACAGTGCCGGACATATTGTAAAAAATGAAAATACTCCCTACCCTGCCGTCAATCGCCCGGGAATCTACACCGTTACCGTAACCAATCCGGAAAACGGATGTGCGAGCACCCAATCCATTCGGGTTACCCAGCCCGATCAAACGTCGCAAGTGAATCTGGCGATTCAACCTGTTACTTGTTACGGATATGACGATGGTCGTGTTCGAGTACAACAGGTGCAGGGAGGCAAGGCGCCATTTTTTTTCAAACTCGACAGTTTAAATCCTGTACCCTTTCCGGTTTTTGAAAACCTGAAACCCGGAGACCACAGTCTGAGTATTACAGGATCAAATGGATGCACTTGGGATACAACGTTTTACATAACTCAGCCGGATACATTCATTCTGGATCTAGGCCCCGATATTTCCATAAGTCCGGGCGAGTCGCTGGTTCTTTGGAAATTAGAAAACCTCAACGATCCCGAGCGGGTGAAAACGATTCAGGTATATCCGGCCTGGTTACAAGCGGGCATTTGCGATACCTGTTCGTGGAGAGCGCTTCAATCAATTTGGTACCAGCTGACCGTATTGGATTCCAATGGTTGTCGGGCGATAGATGATC
>JAGWYI010000729.1 GCA_018969455.1 Bacteroidota bacterium
AATCCGATATCAGATCCAGAAGAAAAAGCCTTGTATGCCTTCGGGCATTTGATCCAAACCTGCGATGACATATTCGACGTCTGGTTCGATTTAAAAGAAGGGGTAAAAACCGTTCCATTGCAATATTTGACCAAAAATACGGTCGAGGAATTGCAAATTTATTTTGAAGAACGGGTATCCGAATGTCGCATGGCCATGCTGAAAACGGGATCGGGCGGGCATGCTGCGCGCACAGCCTGGGCTGTGATTGCCTATCTGGTGAGCATTACAAGGGTTTGTGTGCGACACTATCAGATTTTGCAAAAAAAGCATGGAACTTTGCCCCTGCACGACCGTCACGAAATGGTGGTAGACATGGAGCGCAACATCAATCGGCTTCGCGCCTTTCGCTGTTTGATGTTGGATTGTATGTAAATTATTTGAAAAAGCATAATTCCTTATGGATGAATTGATTGGAAGTTTAATTTCAGAGAGCATTTCTGTGAAGCAAGCCATTTTGCAGGATGAAGCCTTTTGTGCGCGCATACGTGCGGTGGCCGATTTGTGGGTAGCCAGTTACAAAGCCGGGGGTAAAATTTTGTTTTGCGGGAACGGCGGCAGTGCTTCCGATGCCCAGCACCTTGCAGCCGAGTTGTCGGGGCGTTTTTACCTTGACCGGGCGCCCTTGTACGCCGAGGCATTGCATGTGAACACCTCTTATTTGACTGCGGTTGCCAACGATTACAGTTACGATGTTGTGTATGCCCGGATGGTGCGGGCAGCCGGGCGGCCGGGCGATGTGTTGGTGGCCTTCAGCACCTCGGGCAATTCGCCCAATATATTGGCGGCAGTGGAAGCAGCGCGGGAATGCGGCATGCATGTAACGGGATTCACAGGAGCGAGCGGCGGAAAAATGGCTACCTTGTGCGATTATTTGTTCAACGTGCCCTCATCGAATACACCACGCATTCAGGAAGCGCATATCCTGATCGGCCATATTTTGTGTCAAATTACAGAAAAAGCCCTTTTTGCCTGATTCAAAAACAGATCGGACGCTATGCCTATTCCCGTTTTGCTTACAGTTGATGCCGTTGTATTCGGATATACACCCCAACGCGACCTGCACGTATTGCTCATCCAGCGCGGACACGATCCTTACGCGGGGCATTGGGCCCTGCCAGGCGGTTTTGTGCTGCCCAACGAGCACATCGAGCAGGCCGTGCGCCGCGAATTGAAGGAGGAAGCGGGCATTGAGCCCGATTATTTGGAGCAATTGTACACTTTTGGCAATCCGGCGCGTGATCCGCGCGGGCATGTGGTATCTGTGGCATATTATGTGCTGGTAAAGCCCGCCAAATTCACCCTGACGGCCGGCACCGACGCGACCGATGCCCAGTGGTGGCCTTTGGCAAATCTACCCCCATTGGCGTTCGACCATGCCGAGATCATTTCGGTGGCTTACAACCGTTTACGCGCCAAAGTGACCTACGAACCTGTGGGATTTGAATTACTCGATGAAAAATTTCCTTTTTCGCATTTAGAGCATTTGTACTCCACCCTCCTGGGCCACGAGATCGACCGACGCAATTTCCGGAAAAAAATCATGCAATTTGGCATTTTGGAGGCTTTGAACGAAAAATCTGCCCCGGCGGGCAGTGGACGGCCGGCGGCCTTGTTTCGATTCAACCGGGCTCGTTATTTTGAGTTGAAGAGCAGTGGGTTTGCGCTGGATCTTTCTACACCTGCGGTTACAATTCGGAAGGCGGGGGGATAGGCGTTTTAGTTTTCTCTTTTTTACATGCATTTTGAATTTACCATCAGGTGTTTACAACACCCACGTCGGAGAGGTCCCCCCTCTTTTAGGGACTGGCCCTAC
>JAGWYI010000730.1 GCA_018969455.1 Bacteroidota bacterium
AAATGGTTAAAAAAAAAGATTTTATAAATATAAATGCTGTTGAGTAAACCGCATTTTTTGCTAAATTGATTGCTGAACTATCTTCCTGATCGCTCCAGTGTACAACAATTGATGGTACAGCAAGAATTGAATATACCCTCATAAGGGCATTTCAATATTCGTATTTCAACACATGAAAGGTAAAATGACCAGGGGGATCTTTAACAGATAGCATTCTGGTAAGGGCCGTAAAATGGCCTTTGAGATATCATGAGATTGAAATAACTAAAATCCGGATTAAAACACCGTGCAAAAGTAAGACCCTTTTTTCAAAATTCACGCATGGCTTGTAGAGTTTACCTGAAACTTAATATATGTGTTAAGATAACAAAAACTGGCGTAAAATGCGTTGTTGCAAGGCCATTTTTTGCATCAAAAATTGGCATACTAACCTGTTTTTGTGTTATTTATCTTTTTTTTGTAAAAAAGTCGAAATTTAGTTTAAATTTTCCAACCTTTTAGAAACTTTTCGCGTCATTTACGTTTTATATAAGACGCAGATTTTTGCGTTTGTTAATCCTTCTTTTTCAAATCAAGCCATCAAAAACCAGAAATTGCCACATCATGCGCCAGCTCAAAATTGCACATAAAATCACCACCCGCGAAAGCCTCGCGCTGGATAAGTACCTGAATGACATTGGCAAAATTGCCATGCTCACACCGGAAGAAGAGGTAAAGCTCGCACAACGCATCCGCGAAGGCGATCAGGATGCGCTGGATGCCATGACCCGCGCCAACCTGCGTTTCGTGGTTTCGGTGGCCAAACAATACCAAAATCAAGGACTTTCCTTGTCTGACCTCATTAATGAAGGCAATGTCGGCCTCATCAAGGCGGCCAAACGTTTTGATGAAACCAAAGGCTTCAAGTTTATCTCTTATGCGGTTTGGTGGATCCGCCAAAGCATTCTCCAGGCCATCGTGGAAAACAGCCGCATTGTGCGGATGCCCCTCAACAAAGTGGGATCCTACAATAAGGTAAATGATGCATACATTTCCTTCGTTCAGGAATTTGAACGAGAACCATCTGATGAAGAGCTGGCCGAATTGCTGGGCATCACCCCACGTGAAGTACAGGTCATGTTGCGCGGCAATAACCGACATGTTTCCCTCGATGCACCCCTTGCCGGCAGTGAAGACGGAGATGCCACCATGCTGGATGTCATGATTCCGGAAGAATCCGGTGAACCCGACTTGAAATTGATGGCCGAATCGCTCCGCGAAGAGGTTGCACTGGGCTTGAACATCCTCTCTCCCCGTGAAATGGAAGTGATTTCTTCTTATTATGGTTTAAATGGATACCAGGCACTCACCCTCGATGAAATCGGCGAACTGTACGGCCTCACCCGCGAACGGGTACGCCAAATCAAGGAGCGCGCCCTGCGCCGTTTGCGCAAATCGCACAGCAACGAACTCAAAGCATATCTGGGCTAATTCCTGGCAAAACCCGCTGCCCTGCCCCTGATGCTTCAAAAGCCTGTGAAAAAATCTATTCATCGCGCTGCGCTATTTCATGGATGGCCTTCCAGCCAAATCATTGAAAATCAGCACTTGGTATGATTATGAATGCGGCGTTTCAAGCATCATTTGAAATAAATTCTGAACGGATCGGCCTGCGTCGATCCGTTTTTTGTTTTCATACTTCGGAGTGATATTCCGAACTTTATCGCTCCTAAGAAACTGTTTTAAAACCTCCGAAATGCTGAAAGGCAAATCTTTTAACGCCATGCTGCATTTATTTTTTCGGCAATAGGACATGGCTATTCCCTCAAAAATAAGCCTTGCCTGGCGCCAAAATCTTTACCTTTCATCTA
>JAGWYI010000070.1 GCA_018969455.1 Bacteroidota bacterium
TGCCTGTACTGTTTGCCTGGCGCGCATTTGCACGCCGTTCAGGTTTTGGTAAAAAGGCATGCCCCATTCAAATTGCAATTTGGCGCCAGGTAAAAGCCGGGGCAAGGGTTTGGCCTGGAAACCCAGGTAAACAGCGGCTCTTTTTCCACCAGTATTGCCCGCATTGGCACATGGATCGTTGAACATGAGCGTGGCGATTTCGGAATCGTAACCTTGTACCTTTCCGCCCGCCGAGCCTTCAAGCCGAATGGACGCAGCCAGACGTTGCCGCCATTGATAACCCATCCAGGCTGAACTTTTTACCCGTGGACTGTAGTAATAACCATGCGCATTTCGGTGGCCCGGGATGGCCCCTTCCGCGTTTACACCCCAAAACAAGGGCCCCCGGCTGTTGGTAAAAGTCAGGGCAGGCATCAAATCAAGCGTGCCCGTGCCGAGTTGCATCATATAGGGGAGGCGGGTATTGGGCCCAAGCAGGGTTACGCCATTCGAACGGATGTTGCCGGTGGGGACGTTCACGCCGCCTGCAACGATGAGTTGGGCGGAGCGCCGGCCCCACAACCGATACAGCGCCCACAATTTGGTATCGCCAAGGCCGGCACTATGACAGGTATTGGGCATGTTCATCATCCAGTCCATTCCAGGCATGTTCATGTTCATCATCATTTCCATGGGCATCATGGTCATGCCCATGTCGTTTTGGTTGTAATGCGCCATGCCCATCAGGGTGAGTCGGTTGCTCAGGCCGTACATAACCATGAACATGTGCATTTGCATGCGCATGGTGGTGGGGGCCATCAGGTAGGTATTGAGCACCGATTCGGAAGAAACGGATTGCGTACCTGTTTGATTTCCTTGCATTTGCATGTTCATGTAATTGTAGGAAAATGCCCAGGCGCCTTTGGGATGCAGGTGGTCGGTCATGATGCCTGCCGGAGTAAAATGCGCGGCACAACCGCTTCCATTGGCACAACAGGAATGGGCCGCGCAAGGCGCAGGCACAACTTCCTGGGCTTTGGCATTGCCTGCAAGCAGCAGCAACGCCAAGACCCAGAAAGGTTTTAAATTAAAACATTTCATGGTAAATAATGTGTACTTGTTTGTATGCGAATGCAATACAAACTTTTTTGTTAAAAATTTTGCACACCTGCATGTACGCACGCAGGCAAGGAAAAAATGTTAACAAACCCGATTGGGCGGATGGAAAATGAAAGCCTGCGCAGTGCGGGTACGCCATTGGATGGGCTCAAACGGGCACAGGATTTTGGAAGGAAAGTAAAACTCGGGAAAAACGGCCTGATCCAGAATGAAATCGGAGAATTTGAAATCTTTTCGGACCGTTTTGTTGGAATTGGCAGGATTTAAAGGGCTGGATTGCTGTGCGGCAGCGAGTTTTTTCTTCAAATAACATTTGCCATTGCACTTCATGGCAGGTTTGTCGCGGTTTTCACACAACTCCCGGGCAATATAGTTCTGGTTGGCCATCCAATACACTGTCACCCCAAGGTTGTAAAACGCCTGGAGGATGAACAAGGATGCGATGAATAGAGCCGAACACTTACGCATATTGGGCAAAAGTATAGAAATATCTACTTTGATGTCAGAAATCCCAAAAGATTGCACAAGGCAGACAAATTTAAACCAGGATTCGCCGGATTTTGTGGATAAATCAGGATGGATTACGATGATTTATGAAGATCGTTAGGCACAAAATCTGGCGGTGTAAAGTATATACCAGGAAAAATAAAAAACAAAATACTTCCGCTGATTAAACGGAAGGATAAAGCCACCGTCTTATTCTGACCTGATTTTTAATGTCTAAACTTAAAATCCGATGACAATTAACCTGAACCGATGGGGCGTTTTTCTTGCATTTTGCACAATTCTGTTATTTAACACAACTGCCAGGGCGCAACCGAAAGTGTATTTCGCCTTTGTTTCGCACAACGAAGAAACCCAAAACTGGAACAATACCCCCTTTTATACCTTGAATCGAGGCAAGCTCGTCACAATTGCCACCTATTTCAAGCAGTATGGCGTGAAATGGAACATGCAATCCGACTGGCTGTATTTGAATAATGTGTTGAAACAGGAAACGCCCGCACTCAAGGCCCTCACGGGAAACAAGCACATTCTGCGCTGGATGCACGAAGACCAGGGCGTGGAAATGGACCCGCACGCACATGAATCGCAGTATCTGTACCCCGATGTGGTGTACCTGATGGATTCGCTGGGCCTGCCCGAAAGCAAGGTTATGGGTGGTACCATCTACAATGCCAACAACGGCATGAACAAATGGACCAATCTGGTAAATGGCCAATACGGCCTGAAATTCCCGCAGAAATTCTGGCGGCCCGATTATATGATGGGCGGCGGCACGCCCAACCACGTGGATGATTTGAAATATTACGGATTTTGGAACCCGCAAAGCCAAACCAACTACCTCGTACACGATACCACAAGTCGGCTGCGGCACATCGGGATTGGCTGCGACCTGAAAGTGGAAACCACTTCAACGGTTTCGGAGCGGGTAAGTGCCCTGCGCGACGTGCTGCAAAAGGTGCAAAGCGGACAATACCCTTCCGATGGATTTTATGTACAAAACATCTTTTTCGAGCAGGCAGATCTCAACAACCCAGCGTTTGCGGGCATGCTGATGCAAATTGCCGACAGCGTGAATACCTGGGTAGTGGCCGGAAAGGCGGAATGGAAAAGTTTGAAAGAGGCCTACACGCAATGGGAAACCGCCTATTCGGCCCGGGTTTTCCAGTGGGAATGTGGGCAACTCACGGCCACCACAACGCCGGAACTGGCGGGTATAAAGGTGTATCCCAACCCATTTTCCGAAAAAATCCTGCCGGAAGGCTTAAACGGGGATGAAAATTTTGTGTTGTGGAATGCCTTGGGCGCTTGCGCATGGAGCGGGCGCCAGATTTGGGACCAGGATTTTTCAGGTTTGAGCAAGGGCGTTTATTTTTTGCAGGTTTTGGGAAAAAACGGGGCAGCGGTGCTTAAGGTTGTGAAGGAGTAGGCCCCCCACACGCAATTCTTCGCATTTTCCCCAAAAAATCCATCCCCAAAGCCCTACCTTTGCGCCCGAATGGCACGCATCCTGGCAATAGATTACGGATTGAAGCGGACCGGCATTGCCGTGACGGATCCCTTGAAAATCATCGCAAGCGGTTTGACAACCCTTTCGACCGAAACGATATTTGATTTTTTGAAAAAATATTGCCAGGAAGAAACGGTCGAACGTTTTGTGGTCGGATTACCCCTTCATCCCGACGGCAATCCCGCCCAGATTGCACCTGCCGTGGATGAATTTGTGGAGAAACTGATCAAACTTTTCCCCGAAATACCCGTTGTGCGCCAGGATGAACGCAATACCTCCAACGACGCCAAAAAAATCATCCTCAACAGCGGTATAAAAAAACAAAAACGCCGGGACAAGGCGCTGGTCGACAAAGTGGCAGCCGCGCTTATTCTGGAACAATACATGGAACAAAATTACTGGTAATCGCCAGGGCCGGTTCCATGCCGGCAAAATGAAGGAATCGAACTATGATTTTACCGATTTATGCCTTCGGGCAACCCGTGCTGAAAAAAATCGCCCTGCCGATCACGCCGGATTATCCCGGCCTCCAAACCCTGATCACCGATATGTGGGAAACCATGTACCACGCCGATGGCGTCGGCATTGCCGCCCCGCAAATTGGTTTGTCTATCCGGCTGTTTGTCATTGATACGGAGCAAATTGACCGCAAAAACGACGCCCAAAAAGGCTTTAAGCGGGTGTTTATCAACGCAGAAAAAGTGGAGGAAAGCGGCGAACCCTGGAATTATGAGGAAGGCTGCCTGAGCGTACCCCATATCCGCGGCGACGTGGAACGCCCCGATACCATTCGCCTGCGCTGGCAGGATGAAAATTTCGAAACACACGAAGAAACCTTCAACGGCATCAATGCCCGCGTCATTCAACACGAATACGACCACATTCAGGGTGTGCTGTTTACCGAATTGCTCAAACCCCTCAAAAAGCGCCTGGTGCAACGCCGCTTAGAGGACATTCGCCTGGGGAAGGTGAATACCGATTATAAAATGCGCTTTTTCAATCCGAGGTAACTACACGTACAAAGGGAATTGCGCCATAAATGCATTCACATCCTGACGGATGCCTGCAATCCGACTGGCATCTTCGGGGTTGCTGAGCACGGCGTCGATCCATTCCACCACCTGGCGGCAGTCCTGTTCTTTGAGGCCGCGTGTCGTGATCGCGGCAGCGCCAATCCGGATGCCGGAAGTGGTCATGGGTGGCTGCGGATCGAACGGAATCATATTTTTGTTGACGGTGATATCGGCTTCGCCCAGGGCGTGATCAGCCAGTTTTCCGGTGATGTTTTTGGAACGCAAATCCAACAACATCAAGTGGTTATCGGTTCCGCCGGAGATGATATCGTACCCGCGCTGCACAAATTCGTGCGCCATGGCCTGGGCATTGTTGATCACTTGCTTGCCGTAATCTTTAAACCCGGGCTCCAGGGCTTCGCCAAACGCAACGGCTTTCGCTGCAATCACATGCTCGAGCGGTCCGCCCTGCATGCCGGGAAACACGCCGCTGTCTAAAATAGACGACATCATAATCGGTGCGCCCTTTTTGGTGGTACGCCCCCAGGGGTTTGCAAAATCCTGGCCCATCATCACAATGCCGCCGCGTGGGCCGCGCAAGGTTTTGTGGGTAGTGCTTGTCACAATGTGGCAGTGCGGAATGGGGTCGTTGAGCAATTTGGCGGCAATCAAACCGGCCGGGTGTGCAATGTCGGCTAAAAGCAGCGCACCCACCTGATCGGCGATCTGGCGGAAACGGGCATAATCCCAGTCACGCGCATACGCAGAAGCGCCGCAAATGATCAGTTTGGGTTGTTCGCGCAGGGCAATGGCCTCCACTTTATCCATATCGATGCGGCCGGTATCGGGTTCTACCCCATAAAAAACCGGATTGTATACTTTGCCGGAATAATTGACCGGAGAGCCGTGCGACAGGTGACCGCCGTGTGCGAGGTCGAAGCCCAGAATTTTGTCGCCGGGTTGCAGGCAGGCCAGAAAAACGGCCGCATTGGCTTGTGCGCCCGAGTGCGGCTGCACATTGGCATAAGCCGCGCCAAACAAGGCTTTCAACCGGTCGATGGCCAGCTGCTCGATTTGATCCACGATTTCGCAGCCGCCGTAATAGCGTTTGCCGGGGTACCCTTCAGCGTATTTGTTGGTCAGGCAGGTGCCCATGGCCTCTAAAACCTGCGGACTGGTAAAGTTTTCGGAGGCGATGAGTTCAAGTCCACGCTGTTGGCGGTGGAGTTCCTCTTGAATGAGCGCGAATATTGGATCTTGCATGGCGTAGAATTGAAAAACGGACCTGGATGGCGGGCGCAAAAATAGCCATTATTCTCACACATTCGCGTGTTTTCTTGTGAACTACGGGTAAATACTTTCCGGATTGGTCGTTGCTTCTTGGCTGCGTAATGTTTTTTTGTACTTTTATTAAAATAAATGTAAAAACCCCTTGACAGATTGGTCAAAGCCACCTTACATTTGTGTCATAAATACGCAAATACAAATGAACGCCACGGATCTTATTTTAAAATTGCAAGCCAGCCACAGGCCGGAGGACATTTTTACCCGCCGTAATTTTAAAAAAGAATACCTGGCCTACATCAAATTGCTGCATCCCGATGTTTGTTCGGAGCCCGGCGCAGCGGATGCTGCCAGCAAACTCAATGATTTGCGGGAAGTCATGGAATCGCGTTTTTTGCTCCACGACGACGCGGGCGAAATTCGGGTTACAGATGAAAAGACCTTGTTGTTTCAAGGAGATAAAACTTTGTTAGACAAGTCTTTACAGCAATACCGCCGCTTGATGGCATTTAAAGACGATGCAGCGCTGCATTTTCAAAAATATTTGCCCGCATCCATGGAATGGCAGGGCGATGCCTTGTGTGTACGCAGCGCGCACGCAATGGTTCCACTTTCGGGATTACAATTGCCACGCGAACACGTTACCTGGGTGACCAGCCGAATGCTCGAATGGGTGTCGTGGTTGCATCAGGTCGGGTACAGCCACAACGGCATCAATCCGGAAAGTATTTGCCTGGTACCCGAATCACATGGCATTATAATCACCTCCTTTTACCATTTGGCCCCTTTGAACAGCAAATTGAACACCATAGCCGGCGGATATTTGCCCTGGTACCCATCCAGTGTTTTCAGTGACAAAAAGGCCGTCCCGGGCATCGATTTGAGTTTGCTAAAAAGCACGGCCCTTGCGTTGTTGGGCGATGCTTCCGGACACGGGGTAAAACTTAAATTGCAGCACCCCGCTCCATTTATCGATTTTTTAATTTCCTCCCATACCGACGCCTTGTCAGCCTACGAGCAATACCGCACGATGTTGCGCACGGTGTTCGGGAAACCAGTCTTTCACCACCTAAATCTTTAAAAAATGGGATACACCCGATGGTCAGATGATTCCTACGCCCATCTGAAGTCAAGCCGCGCAGGCGCCTCTGTAGACGATATTTTTACCAACAATGCCACCGGAAAGGCCAGCGACCTGATGCTGCCTTATGGTGTAAAAATGCGGGAAAGCCGCGATTCCGACATTCATCCGGAATCCCTTTCCATCGCTGTTTACCTCGACGTCACCGGAAGTATGGGGCGCATTCCCGAAATTCTGGTGCGTGAAAAACTCGGCGCGCTGATGAATACCCTGATTGATCATGGTATTGCTCATCCCCAGATTTTGTTTGGCGCCATTGGCGATCATTTTTCCGACCGTTTTCCGTTGCAAATTGGTCAGTTTGAAAGCGGTACCGAGGAACTGGATCAATGGCTCACCAGCATATTCATTGAAGGCGGCGGCGGCGGCCAGCACATGGAATCGTATCTGTTGGGCTGGTTGTTCTGTGCGCGGCATACCTCCATCGATTGTTTCGAAAAACGCGGCCAAAAGGGCTTTTTGTTTACCATCGGCGACGAAGCCAGCTGGAACACCCTGGACGTTGAAGCGCTCAAAACGCTGATGGGATACCCGGAAGCGAGCATGGTGACAGACAAACAATTGCTGGAAGAAGTGCAGCGCGCCTACCACGTGTTTCACATCCACATCAACGAAGCATCTTACCGCGACAGTCCCTTAGTGCTTGGATATTGGCGCAACATTTTGGGCGAGCGGCTTATCGTACTCGATGACCACAATGCCATCGCAGAGACCATTGCAAGCACTGTTGCACTCATACACGGGGTAGATTTGAAAACACTCCTGTCCACTTTTGATGAAAATACCGCCAATACCGTGCGCAATGCCTTAGCCAAAGTGGATACCCATGTTGCCAAAACCGGTGCTGCCACCAAAGGCGCATTCAAATTATAAACATGCGCAAAGCCTCTATCGTAGTGGGACTGGGCTTTGGCGATGAAGGAAAGGGCCTGGCCACCGATTTTCTGGTGCGCCAGGCCCGAAAGCCGCTCGTTGTTCGGTACAACGGCGGCCAACAGGCCGGCCATACTGTTTCGGACGGCCAAGGGAAACGGCATGTTTTCTCCAATTTTGGTGCGGGCTCCCTGGCTGGGGCGCCCACGTATTGGTCGCAGTTTTGCACCTTTGCACCGGCCAATTTGCTCAAGGAATTTGCAGCCCTGGAGCAACTCGGCGTGCGGCCGCGCCTGCTGGTGGACGCTCTTTGTCCGGTAACCACCCATTACGATGTGTTGTACAACCAGTTGCTCGAACAAGGGCGGGGCGCACAGCGGCATGGCAGTTGCGGGATGGGATTTGGCGCCACTGTGGAGCGGCACGAAAGTTCGCCCGCGCGCCTGTACGCGCAAGACTTGTTGTTTCCAGAGATTTGTGCCTTAAAACTGCCCGCCATACGCCAATATTACCGGCAAAAACTCGAAAATCGCCCCGATCTTGAATTTGATGCCTACGACCACGATGCCGCAGATGCGCACTGGCTCGAGCTGGTAAGCCAACTTTTGCCCTTGAAAAACCGGGGTATCCTGGAAATAGTGACCGAACAGGCTGTTTTTGCGCAAAATTCTGCATGGCAACATTTCATTTTCGAAGGCGCTCAGGGCATTTTGCTCGACATGGATTTTGGCTTTTTCCCGCATGTCACGCGCAGCAACACGAGCAGCAAAAACGCTTTTGACTTGTTGCGCCGCAACCATTTTTTTCCTGAAACCGAAGTCGTGTACATCAGCCGTTGTTATCAAACCCGACACGGTGCGGGGCCCTTTGCCTGGGAAACCGATCAGTTGCATTTGCAAAACAATGCCCTGGAAACCAATGTGTTCAATGATTACCAGGGCCATTTTCGGTATGGCTTTCTCAGCCTCGATCAGTTGCAATACGCCCTGCAATGCGACCGCAATTTTTCGGGCAATACGCCAAAGAAACTGTTGCTCACTTGCGCCGATCAAATGCCGGAAGGGCGGGTGACTTGCTATTTGGGGGGGGAAGCAACCACGGTGAACGTGGATGAATTGCCTGGTTTGGTGGGTAATTTTGAGGGGGTATGGGTAAGTTGGGGAGATTGGGCGGGGAAGGTTCGGTGATTATTCTTTGGACTGACTCACCCTTCCTCCACCCCATATCTTAACCCCATATCCTGCACATCGCGCATCAGACGGTCTATGTCGCTGAGATGCCCCATCATGTGCAAACCGGTGGAAAATCCCCCGTCGAGCATTTGTTTCAAACAGGCAACTATGGGCACTATCGTAAATACATATGCATCTGGATGTTCCAAACGCAAGCGAATTTTCAGCATTTGCCCATCTTTTAAGCCTTTGGCGTCGTTTAGCAGCACCACGCCGTGGTTGTCACGTGCAAACCTGCGGGCGCCCCAGAAAAACAAGCGCTCCGAAAATTTTAAAAAGCGTTTTCCGCCCAGCCAATCCAGCAGCATGATCAAGGGCATAATTAAGTTGTCGACAAACCAATTGAAGCCGGAAATGTACAGTCCCAATTTTTTTAAACCCAGCATTTGCGGCATGGCCCGCATTTCTTCCAGCCAAAATGGATACAGGGACATACGCCCGAAACTGCCCCCTACTTCAACCGTAACTGCGTCTCGGTAGGTGGCTTTGCGCCAATTCCCGTTATCATACAACCAACTGTCGAAATGGGTAATCAAAGGGATGATCTCCGCTACTTGCTCGGGACGCTCCAGAGCTGCCTCCATGGCCATTGACAAGCGCGCTTCCTGGTATTCATCGAAATACCGCGCGGCGGAACGGGTTAATACGGCCAGCATACCCGGGTGAAATCCGGCTTGACTGATAAATATTTTGCCTTTTTGCGTGATTTCCGACGCCATAGGCTGCAAGTCAGACCAAACTCGGGCAGTAACCAGAATGTCGAGGTAATTGCATCCACATTCGAGGGCGGTTTGCGCAATTTGGCGAACCTTTTCCGGTGTGGTGGTTAACACAATCACCAAATCAATGCTTTTAAAGGCTTGTTGCATGGATGCAACATCCTCCACGTGGGCATATCGCGCTTCAATTTTTCGATCGGGAAATTCGGCGCGCAACGATTGGCAAAACGATTCGGCTGCTGCCAGGCGTCTGCCTGCTATTACAATATCGGCAGCGGTTTCTTGCAATATCAATTTGGCCAATCGACGACCAACGCCGCCATAACCGCCCAACAATAAAATGGTATTTGATTTCATGTTGCCCTGTTTGAATGAATAGAAGGCAACAACAAGGCCGTTTTATGTTCCAAAGTTAAGGTAAATGAAGCTTAATTGAAAGGCCTTTAGGGTAAAATGAACAGGTTAAATGAATAAATAAAAAAATAAACTTGCATACTATATGTACACTTACTAAATTTGCTCCATCATTTAACATCTATTCAAAACAACAACCTTATGTGGGCAAAATCGCACAGCATTGTAACCAAAGCCGTTACCAAAGAACAAATGTGGCAACTCTTCGCAGACGTAAACAACTGGCCCAATTGGGACAAAAGTGTTGAATTTGCGCAACTGGAAGGCAAATTTGAACAAGGCAATCACTTTCTGTTTCAGCCCAAGGGCGGGCCTAAAATGAAAATCGCAATATTTGAAACCATCGAAAACGAAAAATTTGTCGACCTTACCACTTTCCCTTTGGCCAAAATGTACGGTGAACACCTCCTGGAAGAAACCGAAGCTGGATTGAAAATTACCACCACCATGAAAATGAAAGGAATGCTGGGCTGGTTGTGGATCAAACTGGTCGCGCAAAAAATTGTAGACGATCTTCCAGCCGACATGGAAACGCAAATCCAGGTAGCTTCCCAATTGTAAAACAGGCATGAAAGCAAGCGACAATACGTTTAAGGTAGAAAAGCCGGAAGAGAGTACCGGCTTTTTATTGTGGCAGGTCACCAATTTGTGGCAACGTTCCATCAAAAAGGCGCTGGAACCATACGACCTGACGCATTCGCAATTTGTGCTGCTGGCAAGCACCCACTGGTTGCGCCTGCACGCGCAGGAAGTCACCCAAATCGTTTTATCCAACCACACCAAAATTGACCCGATGACCACGTCCACCGTTTTGCGGACTTTGCAACAGAAAGGACTGTTGGTAAGGCAGGAACACCAAACGGATACCCGCGCCAAAACGGTTGCGCTCACAGAAGCCGGTATTCAAATTGTAAAAGAGGCGGTAGTGGCTGTGGAGCAATTCGACCATGCCTTCTTTTCCGTACTGGGTGAGGAATTGGGCGGCCTGAATTCCAGTTTATTGAACTTATTACATCATTTTTCTATACATAACCTCCCCGCTAATGAAAATTTATAACCTGGCCATGGCGCATCAATTATACTTTATGCCGCCAGATTTTGTGCACAACGATCTTTATAAATCAGTATAAATCAGCGAAATCCATCCTGATGTATCCGCAAAATCCGGCGAATCCTGGTATAATTGGCTGGTGGTTTTAATCAGTACAATTCAGCACACCCCAATAAATCACAAGGCGATTATTTGCCCCGAAACGAAAATATCGGCATTTCCCAAAGAAAAAACCTTTGTTTAACGCTTAAATAAAAGATACAGGTGGCCACAATAGTTGAAGATCAAATCTTTGAAAGTCAGGACTTTACCCAAAATATCCTGGGAAAAGGCAGTTACGAATACTGCAAATTTTCAAACTGCGATTTTTCCGGTTCTGATTTGTCGAACATCAAATTTCTGGAATGTATCTTTCTCAACTGCAACCTGAGCATGGCACAATTGCAGCAAACATCGTTTGTGGAGGTCGTTTTTAAAGAAAACAAGATGCTGGGCCTGCGTTTTGAAGACTGTAACCCGTTTGGATTGTCCTTTCGCTTTGAAAATTGCAACCTGAGTCACGCCTCGTTCTACCATATCAAACTGCAAAAAACGCAGTTTATACACACCCAGCTCATCGACGTGGATTTCAGCGCATGCGATCTGAACGCAGCAGTTTTTCAGCATTGTGACCTTTCGGGCGCTACTTTTGATCAAACCAATTTGGCAAAAGCCGATTTTCGGAGTGCCTGGAATTACCGCATCGATCCCGAACGCAACATCATCAAAAAAGCCCGCTTTTCCCAATCGGGGATAAGCGGGCTTTTAAGCAAATATGATATTGAAATTGATCGCGG
>JAGWYI010000071.1 GCA_018969455.1 Bacteroidota bacterium
GGCCGTAACCACGCGGCGGCTTGCCGTCGTGCTCGTGAATTTTGGGTAAACCATTCCTGAATTCGTACCGTTGGTGGTAGATGGGATGACTAAATGGCAACTCTACAAATTCCAATTCGGGAAATACTTTTTTCATTGCCGGGCGCACAAAAGGATCCAGGCCGTAATCGTCATTGAGGAGTAAAAAACCGCCGCCTTCCAAATAGGCTCGAAGATTTCGTGCTTCAAGATCGCTGAATAGCATGTTTCCATGACCCGTTGCGTAAACGAAAGGAAAATTGAAAATTTCGGGACTCCCGGGTTCCACGGTCGCGTATTCCAAATCAAAATTGGTTCGCAAATTGTCATTGCAAAACTTTGCCAGGTTTTTCAACGAATTTACATCATTATACCAATCACCTCCACCTGCATATTTGAGCAGGGCCAACTTGAACGAGGGCGCCACCGGAGCGTTGGCTCGGTTAATAAATGGCATAAAAAGAGAAAAAGCCAAAAGACTAATCAATACTCGCATGTTCAAAAATTTCCGTTTTTTAAAATGCAGAATCATCTACAGAATCGAAAAAGGCGGCAATCGTGCTAACCACGCTGGATACGCACCCGTCTTCAAACGGTGATCGCAAATTGCTCAATTTTACTAATTCCAAAAAGGACTGACTACCACCCGCTGAACATAGTTGAACATAATCGTTCCAGGCATCCTGATGGTTATTTCGGTCACGAACCCAAAACTGAAACGCACAAATTTGCGCCAGGGTATAATCGATGTAGTAAAACGGAGAATTAAAAATATGCCCCTGTTTCAACCAATATCCCCCATTTTCCAAAAATGAATTTCCGTCATAATTCCGGTGAGGCAAATACTGGCGTTCCAGATTACGCCAAGCCTGGTTGCGTTCCTGAGGACTCATTTCCGGATTTTCATATACAATATGCTGAAATTCATCTACCGCAACGCCGTACGGCAAAAACTGAACGGCATTGCCTAAATGCATAAATTGATATTTGGCCGTTTCAGGGCCGAAAAACAAATGCATCCAGGGCCAGGTAAAAAACTCCATGCTCATGGAATGAATTTCCGCAGCATCACTTGTTGGCCAATGGTATTCATCTATGTCGAATGATTTTCCACTCATCCACACCTGAAAGGCATGCCCGGCCTCATGGGTCAAAACATCAATGTCGCCACTGGTACCATTGAAGTTGGAAAAAATATAAGGCGCCCCGTAATTTCCCAAATAGGTGCAATACCCCATTGGCGCCTTTCCATCCCGGTTGACCAAATCCATCAACTTTGTCTTTTGCATGTACGAAAAAAACGACGCCGTATGGGCTGAAAGTTCCTTGTACATTACATCGGCATTGGCAACGATCTCCTCGGGCGTGCCGATGGGTTTGGGATTGCCATGCAAAAATTTAAATTCTTCATCGTAATAGGTCAAGCGGTCAAGACCCAAACGCTGGCGTTGGCGTTCGTACAATTTTCCAGCGAGTGGTACAATTTGTTCCCGGACTTGTTTTCTGAAGTTGGCAACCATTTCGGGCGTATAATCTGAACGTCGCATGCGCGCATAACCCAATTCCACAAAATTTTTGTAACCCAAATCGAGGGCAATTTGGTGTCGTACTTTCACCATTTCATCAAAAATACCTTCCAGCGCCGAGGCCTGGCTGGCATAAAACCCCCAACGTGCATTTAGGGCGTCTCTTCTTTGCTTCGGATTATCAGACAACTCCAAGGGATGAATGTTGCTCAGGTTGTATTTTTTACCTTCAAATTCGATAATTGCCTGAGCCTTTATTTTGGTATACTCGGAGCTCAGTGCATTTTCTTTTTGAAGCGCAGTTTCAATGCCTGGTACAAATGTTTTCAGTGCCAAATCGACCAGTACAAACAAATGCTTTCCAAACTGCGCTTCCAACAAATTACGGTAAGGAGAATCGCGCAAAGCCTTATAAAAGCGGTTGTTGATGGCCTCTATTAAGGGAAGCTGGGTATCGAAATAATCATTTTCGGCTTCATAGAAAGCATCCAAGGTGTTGGAGCTATGCCGTATGAAACACAAATTATACATGGTAGAGAACGACTCACGCAACGCATTGATCTGTTTAAACAAATCAATTTGGGTTTCGAAATCGGGCGCCGATTCAAATTGGGTAATTAAATCATCAAAACGGGGTAATAAAAGCTCCATATCGGGCCTTTGATACACAAAGTCATCAAAGGTTTGGGTTGCTGTTATTAATTCTGAGTTCATTGCAATTCGGTTTTGGTCAAACAGCCCAAAGGTATGTGAGTTCATCTTCTGGAAGCAAATTTTATTTCACCCCTGCCACACAAATGCATCAATCGACTGGTTCAAAATGGCAAACCAGTATGTAAATTGCGCCCAAAATTAGAGCATTATGCGCTACGGAATCCTTTTCTTGTTTTTGTTGACATCCCTTCTAACGCTTAAGGCACAATCAACGGCTTTCGTTTTTCAAGGAGGTTTGAGTTTGGGGACCCAAAAATGGGACAACTCATTTGATCGAAAAATTCTTTATGCATCTCATTTTGCCATTGCCGTCGAATCGGTAAATAATGATGACGACAAAAGTGCATTTTTTGTACAACTCGGTTATCACATTAAAGGCAGTGCGGTGCGCTTTCTTTATTATAACATCAATTCGGGTTTCCCCAATGCCGGTTTTTCCCGCGAACGATTTGAGTTCCGGAATTTATCTCTTATTCTGGGTTTTAAACAAAAATTTGCCCTAAACGGCAGCGACAACAAACGGTACTACTATTTTGGCGGTTTGCGTGGCGACTATACCCTCAGCACCAATTTGGAAGAATTGCCCAATGCAAAACTAAATCCGGGGTTTTATCCTTTGCCAGGCGGTGTGCGTCATTTAATTGGCGGGTTTTCTGTAGGGGGAGGTTTTGAATTCAGTTTCTCTGAACTCGTTGGCGGCGAGTTGAAAGTATCTTTACACCCAGATGTTACCCTCCAATATCGGCAAAATCCGATTCCCAATGTTGTAAATCCCAACAACCCAGGCACTACTTACACCATTCCCGAACGGCGCATCCGCAATACAACCCTTGAAGTGGGAGTCGGTTTACGCCTCCTCCGCAAAGTGGTATATGTAGATTAAAATTTGATACCTTCCATCAAGGCGCCTCAAGCCTGATCCATTAAGGACTCCCAGTATTCCACTGCACGGCGGGTGTGCGGAATACATATGGATCCTCCAACCATATTGGCTACTGCAAATATTTCAAATATTTGCTCGGTACTTACTTCCAAATCGTAGCATTTGCCCAAATGATACTTGATGCAGTCATCGCAGCGCAATACCATGGAAGCTACCAGGCCAAGCATTTCTTTGGTTTTTACATCAAGCGCACCTGCCTGATAAGTTTGGTTGTCCAAGCTCCAAAATCGCTTGATTACTTTGTTGTCATGGGCTAAAATTCGTTCGTTCATTTTAGCGCGATAAGCGTTGAATTCTTCTACCAAATTCATGTGTTGATGTTTAATCTTCTGTTCTTCCAATAATTTTGCCTGAATCAAAGGCTTTTTTTAGATCCAGTTCCGCTTTCAAGTCTTCCTCCGTAGTTATGGGAATATCCATTTTCGATAAGTCGGGCTGGCCTGCGTCTACCCAGGCAGTATACCAAAGACTTCCTACTGCATGAATGGTGGTGCGCATCCGACGTTCAATCATACCTTGCAAGGCCTTTTCATAGGCTTCGGCGAAATCGCGACAGGGAGCAAGTACTGTTACTCCAAGTCGCATGTCGGGGCACATTTGGCGGTCGGAAGGAAAACTGAGGCGAAGCGCGCGTTCTATTTCCAGTACACTATCCACCATACTGTTGCTTGTATAAACGGCATCCCAAAAAAAATCGGTGGTATTTTCAATGTAGGCAGGTTTTCCTACAAAAAAATCATAGCGTTCATCGGCAAATAACTCTGGAATCCGGCTTTCCCAAAAACCATGAATGCCGTGTTGACCTGTTTTCTGGCCATTGTAATTACTGCAGGTGTGAAGGGGTACGTGTGCGTCGCCAATATAATGCCCAAAATCGGAAGCCAGTCGCAGGATGCGTTTGCTGTCTCTGCGCCGAAAGGCCTCGGTGAGGTCTTTTTGCATTTTTTGCAAGTGCCAGGGTACAATTCCATGTTCGCTTAAATGTTCCTTGAAAAAAGCAGTATTTGCCTTAATATTCAAACCGCGGGCCTGGATGTAGAAATCGAGCGAATCGGTTTCTATCATTTCTTCGTTGTCGTAAAAATGCGGCAACACTGTTTTCGCAAAAAAAGGCTTATACCGTTTCATCAATGATTCGGGAACAGGTTGGTTTTTCCCGTACAATAAAATAGTGTCTCCCGAATCGCTTGTTATCCACACATCGGTGTATTTGATCATGGCCTCCAACCAGGTTTTGGGCAAATTGGTAAAAGGCGGACCATAGTTGTCGAGATCAATAAAATGGCGCGGCGCTTCAAATCGCGTCGCATACCTTCGCATATCGGGGTCTACCGCATGGTCGGTGATGTAATCAATATTTGGTTTGAAAAACACCATCATTTGGGGCGGAAGGGTGAGAACCGCCAAGCGATTGATCCTTTTATGCGCAAAAAAGCCCCAGGTTTCCAGTGCCGCATTGGGTTGAGGCAAAAGCCGAAATGCCATACTTCCTAAAAGCAGGATGGGTAACATGACCCGTCCGAGCTTCCAACAAAATGAAGTGTTTGTCATAATATAGGTAGCGTTATGAAATCGGTTCCAGAGCCGCCGGCTCATCTAATACCTCCATCGACCAGGCCTCGGCGCGTTCTGCAAACAACGCTTTGGTACGCGCCCAGGTAAATTTGAACAAATCGGAATTTCGATAAGCCTCCAAAGCAAGCTCATTTTCCCATTTACTCATGGTAAACAATACATTTGGCACATTTACATCTCGCAACAGTTCCATGTGTACACAACCCGGAAAAGCGCGAATCTGCTGCTTGCTTTGCTCAAAAACCTCGGTAATAAAGGCATCAACCGCTTCTGGCCGAAAAGTTAGTTTTACAATGCGTTTAATCATGACTCTATTTATGATGCGTAACGTCGCTTGCGCAACCACATAAAGATAAGCCCAAAAATGGCAAGCATCAGCAAGGGTACTCCAATATTTAGCACACGCCAAAAATTCATGCCCGATTTGGCTCGAACCGTATCCAACAAACGCAATTTGACTTCTTTGGTGCGCGCGCCAATTACCCCTTTGGGATCTATCAAATACTCAATGGCATTCAACATAAAATCTTTGTTGGCGTATGTTACATTCTCATAGCGGTTCAAACCCAGGGGCAACCACTGTTTTTGGGCTACATCTCGTATATGATTCGCAGCAACACCGCCATCGCTTACAACCAACATACGAGTAGGTGTACTTTGCGCCTTAAACTCCAATCCCAGTTTTTTCAGGCCTTCCAGCATTTCAACCGAAACCCGATTCTCAAAATTGGAAGGAAAAACACCTTCCAGCAATACTGCAAGGTTTTGAGGACCTTTGTCAAATTTGCTGGGATCCGGGTCGTATTTTAAAATTTCAAAATTCAAATCTACTGGACTAAAGTTAAGCCTGCTGTATCGGCTTGAAGTGAGCAAAACGGTTTTATTAACCGTTGTTTTGGTACGGATGGTATCTATAGAGGAACAAAAATCCAATTCCACCCGATCCAGGTTTTTTACAATAGGGTGTTTGCTGCGCGATTGGGCAGCAACATGGTAATACCAGTTAAACAATTGCAACTGTGGCGCATTTCCCATTTCGCCCACACGCAAAGGTATTTTGGTACATTCCATATCGAGCACCAAATCGGGTTGTATCCGAACACCGTATTTAAACAGCATGTCTTCCAAACCCAGTGGATAATCAACGGGCACATAGCGCCCTGTAACACCCATGCTATCAAGGTCTACCCCCAGGCGATCAATGAGCCACAAAACACGACCACCGTTCATAACATATTGGTCCAACTTGAATTTGTCCTTTTCGGAAAAAAGGGTTCGGGGCTTGGCCACAATCATCAAGGCACAATCTTCGGGGTTGATTCGTACCACCGAATCCAGAAAGATTCGATCGGTATCATAATATTGATGTAAACTCCGGTCGAGGTCTTTGGTTTGTAGGCTTGATAATTCGCCATGGCCATCGGTATATAAAATGACCGGCCGCGCCGAAGCCAATATTTTTTTTATACCGTTGGCAAATTTGTACTCTAGCAAGCTCACCGAATTGTTAATGACCAATTCGGGCGACAAGCTGGCCGATTCGTTTTCGAGGAGGCGGACGGGTAGTTTTCGGCTGCCATAATGAATAATGGCAATGGGATAAACAATTTTTTGGCTGCTTTCCCCTTGATCAGCCACCCGAAGGTTGATCGGCACAATTCCATCGGCAGCCAGCGATTTTCGACGCTCGTTCACCTCTTCTATGGTACCTTCGGAAGGATCTTCGAATTGGTAATCTATGTAAGCGCTTTCACTTCGAAAATCATCAAGCAACTCGCGGGTAGCAGTTTGAAGTCGCTTGAAACCGGCTGGAAAAGACCCATCTAACAAAATTTGGATGTAAATTCGGTCTTTCAAGCCATGCAACATGTCGCGTGTTGGCTGTGTCAACGTAAACCGCTTTTCTTCTGTTAAGTCTAAACTAGTATGAAAACTGTTGGCTATGATGTTGACAAACAACAAAATACCACAAAATAATCCAAACTGTAAAAATGCTTGTGAACGATTGGAACGCGCCATATCTGCCCTTTTGCGGTTTAAAAAATTAAAATCTGCTATTGAACGCAAAGGTATCAAAGAAAGTACCCATCAAATCAATTCCAAAAACACAATATTTCCCATTTATTCGGGTTTATTTTGTCCCTGGTCTTTTGAATACTTCTACACTATGAAATTCTACCTTTCTGCCTTCCTTCTGTTTGTCGCGTTTGCCGCCAAAGCGCAATGCATTTCCGGTGATTGTAAAAATGGCAAAGGCACCTTTCTTTTTCCTTCGGGCGCCAAATACATTGGCGATTTTAAAAATGGCGAAATTCACGGAGTAGGCGTTTGTTACTACACCGACAACAGCAAATACAGTGGAGAATGGAAGCATCGCTACCCCGACGGGCGCGGAACTAAAACCTACCCCGATGGCACCAAACGCACCGGATTGTGGATAAAAGGGCGCCCGGTTGACGAAAACGGCAACATCCTCGAAGATTATATCGCACACAAAAAAGAGGAAAAACAAGACGATGGTACCAACATACAATCGGGCTGTTTGAGTGGCGATTGCAAAACGGGATTGGGTGTTTTTGCTTATCCCGATGGCAGTAAGTATGAAGGCAATTTCATCGACGGAAAATATGAAGGTTCCGGAACCTTCTATTTTGCCAACGGCGACAAATATGTAGGCGACTTCAAAAACAATTTTCCGCACGGCAAAGGAACCCGCTATCTGAAAAATGGAGATAAAGAAACAGGCGAATGGTCTAATGGTGAGTTTTTAGGAAATAACCTGACCGTAAATGGAAAAATTGGCTGTGTTCAAGGCGACTGCGAATCGGGTATGGGAACTTATGTGTACAAGGAAGGTTCTGCCAAATACGTAGGCGCCTTCAAAAACAAGTTTCCGCATGGAAAAGGTATTTGTACCTACGCAACCGGCGATCGATACGTGGGAGAATGGGCCGAAGGCGCATTTGAAGGCGCAGGTACCTTGTTTTTGCACGACGGTACCGAGGTAGCAGGTTATTGGCACGCCGGCGAATATCAGGGAAAAAACCCACCCAATAATTATCAACCGGTCGCCGACCCGGTAGATAGCAGCAATTCAGTCGCCAGTTCGGCAGCCAATATTTATGCCGACGTGAAAGTATGGGCGGTTGTAGTTGGTGTCGCATCCTATGACCACATGCCGGTTTTGCGCTACACCGACGATGATGCGTATCGGTTTTATGCATTTTTGAAAAGTCTGGAAGGCGGCGCTTTGCCCGATGAGCAACTGCGTATCCTGATTGATGAAGAAGCTACCCGCGAAAACATCCTCGAAACCCTCAATATTATCTTTGAATCTGCCGGACCCAACGATTTGGTCATTTTCTATTTTTCCGGTCATGGCCTAAACGGTTCTTTTCTGCCCATCGATTTCGATGGGTACAACAACAAAATCGCACACGAAGAAATTGCGGCCATTTTTGCCAAATCTAAAGCGCGATTTAAACTCTGCCTCGCAGATGCTTGCCATTCGGGCAGCCTCCTGGCAATGCGCGGCGAAACAGAACCTACACTGGTACAATATTATGCTGCGCTTTCAAAATCGGTGTCGGGAACCGCTCTCATTATGTCTTCCAAATCGGAAGAAACTTCGCTCGAATCTTCCGGTTTGCGCCAAGGCGTTTTTAGCCACTTTTTAATACGAGGACTCAAAGGAGAAGCGGATGTAAACCACGACAAAATTGTATCCGTTCAGGAAATATTTAACTTCATCTATACCAATGTACGCGATTATACCGGTAACCGACAAAGTCCGGTCATAAAAGGAAACTACGATCCGAATATGCCGGTATCCGTTTCGCGATAAACTTTTTCAAATGCTTGCTCGGGGTAAAAAAAAAGCGCGGTGCTCGTTTGCACCGCGCCGGTTTCCCGTATATAATCTCATGAAAAGTTTCTGAATTGCTTGATCAACTTCAACGTTGTGTTGTTGTTCGTTGTTATTGATGATACAAAAGTGCGACTGGTTGCCTGAATCGCAAAGAACAAAAAACGGGATTTGTTAAATGGTATTTTCTAGTAAAAAACCGGAGTTTTAGACCAAGGACAACTGAATTTCAATGCTTTAAATAAATATTTGCTTTTTTAAGTATAAATTTAAACTTTAATATTCTAAGGTTTTGTGACATAAAAGCCTTTTTGTTGAAAAAAAATTCAAAATATGAAAAAAAATTTTCCCAAAAAAAGCGTTCAAGGGGCCGTGTATTTTATTTTGACCAGATATTGTACTTCAAAATGCAGAAGATTGCCCGGAACCCATCTTTCCAACCAATCTTTTTTCCTTCCTCGTAAGAACGTCCATAATATGAAATTCCCACCTCGTAAATACGCACGTTGTGAATGCGACTTATTTTGGCAGTAATTTCTGGCTCGAAGCCAAACCGTTTTTCTTTTAGTTGTATACTTTTGATCATATCCGAACGGAACAACTTATAGCAGGTTTCCATATCGGTCAAATTGAGGTTGGTAAATATATTGGAAAGGAAGGTAAGGAACTTATTTCCAATGCTGTGCCAAAAAAACAAAATGCGGTGTGGGCGTCCGCCCATAAACCTGGAACCATATACCACATCAGCGTATCCATTGAGCAAGGGCCGCAACAAGATGTTGTATTCGGCAGGATCGTATTCGAGGTCGGCATCCTGAATAATTAAATAAGCCCCGTTGGCATGTTGAATGCCCGTATGCAGCGCAGCCCCCTTACCCTGATTTACTTCATGCTTTAAATAACGTATGTTTAAATCCGGATTGGCGGCCATGTACCGTTGAATGGCGCCTTCTGTATCGTCTTTCGAACAATCATTGGTAATGATAATTTCTTTTTGCAGCCCCTCTATAAGGTCTACATTTTTAATTTTATCTAAAATCAAATGAATTGTACGCGCTTCGTTGTAAGCGGGAATTACAATAGATAAGGTTTGAGACATATCAACAAGCACTTAAATTGTCAAAAAAAATCGGGCGCAAAGGTACATTATGTTTTTGGAATGCATCATTATAAGCTTTGTGCGATAGCCTGCCCCGCAATCCAGCCGCCCGTCCAGGCAGCTTGAAAATTAAACCCGCCGGTAATGGCATCTATATCCAGCACTTCGCCAGCGAGGAATAAACCGGGGTGTTTTTTGGATTCAAATTTTTTGAAATTAATTTCATCCAGGTTTACCCCGCCTGCGGTAACAAATTCTTCTTTGAATGTACTTTTTCCGCGCACTTGATACGCACCGGCTACCAATTCCGCGCCCAATGCCTGCAAGCGTTTTTTATCCAGATCACCCCAACGCATTTCGGAGCTAATACCGGCATTTTGAACCAGATTTTCCCATAACCGCAACGGCAACTCGAAATGCGTTCTGGAAGCTACCCATTTTTTTCCGTTTGTATGTTTTTGATCGGCCAGATAGCGCAGTACGCTTTCCCTTGTTTCATTTCCCAACCAATTGATTTCGAGCGGGAATTGGTAAGCGTTGGCATGCAATGCGCGCGCACCCCACGCTGAAAGGCGCAATACCCCGGGGCCACTAAATCCCCAATGTGTAATAAGCAGGGCGCCTTCCGCATGGAGCGTTGTACCTGGAATACGCAGTCGGGCGAGCGGCACTGAAACACCCATCAAATGTTGGATGCGCGGATCTTTTACGTGAAAAGTAAATAAAGACGGAACTGGCTCAACAATATTTAAGCCAATTGACTTTAAAAGATCCCAAATAGCAGGATTGGATCCGCTGGTAACCGCCACACGATCAAAGTATTGCAATTCGGGCTCATGTTGAATTTTAAGCTGCCAAGATTTAAATTGATCGGGCGGAATGATTTTTTCCACCCGTGCGTGGGTGCGTAAACAAACACCCAATTGCCGGGCACAGCGCTGCAAACATTGCACGATGGTATTGGAATCGTCTGAAATTGGGAACATTCGGCCATCTGGTTCCGTTTTCAGGGTTACACCCTTTGCATCAAACCAATCTATGGTTTGTTGAGGACCAAATCGCATAAATGGTCCCAAAAGCGCCTGTCCGCCCCGAGGATAGAATTGAATCAAATTTTTGGGATCGAAGCAAGCATGTGTAACATTGCACCTGCCTCCCCCACTGATGCGTACCTTTTCCAGAACAGATTTTCCGCGTTCAAAAATGGTTATGCGGCAACCCGGATTCGCCTCTGCGCACGCAATTGCCAAAAAAAAACCTGCAGCGCCCCCGCCAATAACAGCGATTTCCATGTTTTGAAAATTGTTGTTTATATTTGAGGCAAAGGTATACCTCGATCCGGGCAATTTTGCGTTGGACCGACAAGGAGACTGATTTGTTTTGCATATTTTCTATTTTCGCCGTTCAGTAGAATTCACAACGATCTTCTCTGGTTCATGAAATGGTTGGTCAACGAAATCGTAAAACAGTATCTGCGATTGCGCATGCGGCGCATCGAAGGGTATATGCATGACCCTGGCGCAGCACAGGATCGATGGTTGCACAACTTATTGGATACCGCAAAAAACACCGAATATGGAAAAAAATTCGGTTTTTCTTCCATCAAAAATGCTGAAATGTTTGCCCGACAGGTTCCCGTTCAAGATTATGAAGGGCTAAAGGGGTACATCTATTCCATGATGGCAGGAACGTCGAATGTGCTATGGCCGGGCGAAATTAACTGGTATAGCAAAAGCAGCGGTACTACCAGTGACCGAAGCAAATTTATTCCGGTTCCCGAAACTAATTTGTACAATTGCCATATTGCCGGAAGTTGGGATTCTCTAGCCTTGCTGTATCACAACAAACCCGATATGGAAATTTTTCGGCGTCGAAATGTGGTATTGCCTGGAACTTATGAAAGTTTGAAAGAATATCCCAGAACCAAA
>JAGWYI010000072.1 GCA_018969455.1 Bacteroidota bacterium
CTTCATAAATCTGGTGTAAACGGTAGCGGTTTGCGCCATCGGCCTGCCCAGTATCCGCTGAATTGCAGGTTGCACAGGATCCATAATATAATATTTGAATGACCGCCGGATCAGGTTGATCATGGCTTTCCAGGCATTGGGTACCGGAATTTCGATTTTGTCGCCTGTATTCCCGGTCATTTGCTGGTACCATTGTGCGCGCGTAATCCAGTGTATAATTCGACGATCCTCGCCATATAATTTGAGTCGGGTAGGCGCTGCCAGCACCCGGGTTTCGGCATCGGGAGAAACAATGGCCAAACCAAAACCGCTGTAAATACATTGGTTTTTCAATTCCTGCAAATATGGATCGAGCGGAGAAGGGAATACATCATGCGCGATGGCAATCCATTGTTCGTCGGCCGCGTATTGTTTAAACTGCTGCACTGCATAGATGTACCGGTATTTTTTCCAGTCGCGCAGCAAAAAATACCAGGAAAGGAAACCCATCATACCCACGCCAAGCAGGAATCCGAAAATACCGGCTCCATGGAGTTGTACCAACCAGTTGAGGCGTACGATGTAAGCGATCAGCAGTGCAAGCGTGGCGCACACCATCCCAAATGCGGCGCAATCCCAAAGAAAATACAGGCGATTCAAGGTAAACTTTACTTCTTCCGCCTTTTCGCGTGAGCTGGCCTCAAAGGTACACGTAAACAAAGTTCCATCGTTTTTCCGAAACCGAAGGATGCCATCCGCCACAATTCCGTTTTCGCCCAGATTATCGAAAGAGGTTTCGATTGTATTGGGTTGGGGTTCGAAGCGATCTCGATAGAAAGCGCGCAGGAAGCGCACAAATCGTTCTTCAATTTGCGCTTCGTTCATGCCGGCACTTCGATCGGAAAAATGGGCCATCATGTTGTCAGACTTTTTTCTTATTCATTTGCCCTTCTACTTTGCGTTCGTCGTTCTGGCGCTGTTTCAGGGTTTGAATGTATCCGCGGGCCTTTTTGTTGCCAAAGTGGGTGTAAGCCTCTTCTGCCCATTCCAGCGCAACATCGAGCTCGCCTTTCACCTCGGCAGCGACAGCCATGTTATAAGCCGCACGTCCAGCCGTTTTCGGCGTATTTGTTGGATTGTCTACAATTTTTTTCCAAATTGCCGCAGCAGATTCCCATTTTTCAGCCGACGCCAATCTGGCCGCCTCCTTCATTTGATTTTTTTGGCCTTTGGCTTTAGGATAATACGCACGGGTTTCGCGCACGTACACGGGTGCGATGCGCATACCGTAGTGGCTGCCACCATTGTAAGCAACCGTGCGGGTAACCGATACCGGTGCAGGAAGATTGCCCAGCGCATTGCGTTCCGTATCGCCACTTGCGTTGCGTTCCAGGTAATCATTGGTGGTATACTCATCCAGAATAATGCGCGATTTGGGGTCATACAAGCGCCAGCCCATGGTCACGCCGGTGCGCTGACGCGCTGAATACGTAATTTCAATATATTCTTTGCCGTTTTTATCTTTTCGTTTATTTTCGTTTCGTTGAGTGCTGGCATGGTTATCGGAATCAAAAGATTCAATGGTAACGACTGCATTGGCGCCATAATCAGCGCAAATTTGTTCTACTTCTTGCCATTCCAATGGTGGTGGCATGCCCACACCTGCCTTGCTACCCGATTTTTCAATACCGGTTCGTATCACCGAAAAACGGGGCGTTCGTTGAAGCGCAGCCTCCAGCCCGCGCACCGCTTCCTGTCGGCTTTGCCGATCCTGACCAATCGCTTCACCGGTAATCAGGCCTTCCAACACATTCAACCACCCATTGGAGGGCTTGCTTCTATCCACAATGGCAACCTTTGAAATGTGTTCTGGCAAGGTCATTTGGGCCGGTTGCAGCACCGTGAAGCTTGCTTGGCGCATACAACTGCACCACAACAAGCATAAAAAAAATAAGGTAGTTGGCGTTCTCATGTGATTTGATTTTAAATGGTAGAATAGGCTTTTGCCGGAAAATCAAATACCGCCTCAACGGCAGCATTCTTTGTGCAAATATTTGTTTTACAATGATTTAAATCGATTTTCCTGCGTCAAACAATACGGATGAAGTACGCTTGTCCAAATGCATGTATCTGGACAAAAACAAACCCCGGTGCATTGTACAACAGAAGGGGCAGCGTTTTCCCAAACCGGATTAATCCAGATCAGCAGGTTCAAATCCGAAAGTTTTAAACTTCAGGATATACACAAATTTATTTTCCAGATAATTGACCGTTTCGTCTGCCGGAGTGCCATTGTTGTAAACCGGCTTGATGTTGAACATGGTATGCAGAGCCGCCTGTTTTTGGCCGTTCAGACGGTCGGGGAAAGAGAGACCCGAGCGTTTCAATTGATCGCAAAGCCATCGTGTAACATCATATCCATTGAATCCGTCGTCGTTGGGCAATGCGCCTGTTTGATCGTAAAACTGTTGTTGAAAGGTTTGAACTTCCGGCTGATTGTAATAAATAAAATCGGCCGACGAAATGTGTACATTCAAGGCTTTGAGGTATTCCGGATCGATGCTTTCAAAATTTTTCCATTGGGGCATTCCAAAAACGGCCACGTTGTTGGCGCCTTTAACGCTTTTTATTTTCCGAAAAAAGGCCATCACAAAATCCTGGCTGGCCCAGCTGGGCAAAATAAATACGGCGGTTTTGCCTGGTTTGAAGGCGTTGGGAAAATTGGTTTTATCGAAATTGGCCAGGTCGTCGGCGACCACCAATTCTCCAAAGGGTGCAGCGCCGGGGGTCCGTTCTTTGAGGTAATTTTGAAAATAGGGCAATCGGTCGGCCTCTTTTTGCCGGCAAATGAGGGTAACTGTGCTATTTGGATAATGGTCTTGTACAAAAGCGCTTATGGCCTCGCAGTGGCTTCGAAGGGATGGGTTGATCTGAATAAAATCGGGTTGTTGTTGGGCGATATCGGCGGTGGGTGTTTCTGGAGAGATAAGAATTTTTCGGTTGTTTTTGGCCCAGGCCGCCGCCAATTGCACATGACTGTTCCGGATGGGTCCGATCAAAACCTGGGCTTTGGCAAGTTGCCGGTCGTTGAGTACCTGTTGAAACTCGGCATCGGAGGCCTGGGTGTCGTATACATCCAGTTGAATATGAGGGCCTTTGCCGCTTTTGCTGTATTGTTCGAGCGCTATTTTGGCTCCTGTATAAAACTGGAGAGCCAGTTTGCTTTTTTCGGGAATTTGAGTGCCCTGGGCCTGGTTGCCCAAAAAAGGAAGCAACAAGGCAATGCGGTAAACATCGCCATTGAAAGCATCGTCTGGCGTATTTCCCTCGGCGGCGGCGTTTTGAATGGGTGGTCTTCCGGAGCCGGTACCTGTCCACCGAACGGTATCCATGGTTTCATATTTGTTGGATTTTCCAACTTTATTCGGATTGCCTGGTTTGGGGCCGGCAGATCCGGTTTGCGCTGTTTTGCAACAGATCAAGTGCAAGGCAAGCAGCAGGCAGCACACTTGAAGGAGGCTTTTATGTATTTTCATGGTATAAACTTGCATAAAAAGGGGCATCAAAACAACATCAGGCACTCATGAGCCCGCTTTTTTTGTTTTTTTAAAGCCCATGGCCAACAAAATATCAAGTACTTTATCACGGTGATCACCTTGCAAAATTATGTTACCTTCTTTTGCATTTCCGCCGCTGGCGCATTTGCTCTTGAGCAATTTGGCAAGTGCTTCCAGATCCGCCTCGTTTCCGGCGAATCCTTTAATGAGGGTGGCTTCTTTTCCACCTTTCATTCGTTCGAGCCAAATGCGAAGATTTTGTGTTTCCGGCGCGGGGGTTTCCACGGGATCAGAATCTGGTTCCAATTGAAAATCGGGGTTGGTAGAAAAAACAAAACCGCCTTGTTGTTGCTTCTTGGCCATAATTTCATGAAGGTTTTGGCACCAAAATGTGGAGGGCTTTCGCGCGAATTTCAAATTCAAGTGTTCCATTCAGCACCAGTCCTTCTCCATCCAGGTGGATGTAATTGTCGCCGACTGCTTCAATGCGTACTTTTTTTGTTTTGTAATGGGAAACAAAAGGCGCATCGTAAATTTTTCCGTTGAGCGTGGCCGGAACAGCGGCAAGGTACTGCCATTTAGGCGCATCTTTCAGTATTACAAGTTCAAAAAATCCATCATCCAGCATGGCGTCGGGGGCTATGGTAAAATTATACCCATACATCGGTCCATTGGCCACGGTGATGGCAAAACACTTTTCGGTAAAGGACTGATCATCAAGTACCAGGCGGCAATCTTTAGCGGTGTACACAAATCCGGCCTGCACCGATTTGATGAAATACGGTACAAAGCCACGCCAGTAACTTCCTTGCATCAAATTGGAAACGAGGCCGTCAAATCCGATTCCTGCCAGGTTGATGAAACTACGGCCATTGAGCAAGCCGCAATCGATGATTCGGGGAATAGCGGTATTCAATTTTTTTACAGCAGCATCCAGATTCCGGCCGTATCCCAAATGCATGGCCAGTCCGTTACCCGAACCTGCCGGAACTATGCCCAGTTGAACCTCGGTATCAATTAATGCCGTTCCGATTTCGTTGATGGAACCATCGCCGCCTACCGCCACCACAATGTGATAACCTTGCTCCACGGCTGCTGTAGCCAGTTCCCTGGCATGACCGGGCTTTTCCGTAAACCAAATGCTGTATTCAAATTTTTTATGGTCCAGGTGTTTCTCAATGCTGTCCCGAATGCGATTTTGGGTTTGCAAACCAGCTTTGGGATTTACAATGAATACCATGCGTTTGGGGGCAAGCAATTCTGCCAAAAACGCATTTTTTATCACAGGGTGCGATTGATCCATAAGTTTAAGTGAGGGTCTCC
Source organism: Bacteroidota bacterium (assembly GCA_018969455.1). Taxonomy (GTDB): domain Bacteria; phylum Bacteroidota; class Bacteroidia; order Chitinophagales; family Saprospiraceae; genus M3007. Next base: position 4,860 of record JAGWYI010000072.1, read on the forward strand.
TTACGCGCCTGCACGTAAGCGCGCCAGGCGTCTATGGTAGCCTGCATGTCGGCAGGCAAGGCAGATTCAAAACGGATATGTTCGCCCGTTCGAGGGTGGGTAAATCCCAAAACGCGGGCATGAAGGGCTTGTCGCGGGCACATTTGAAGGCATTTTTCTGCAAAAACCTTGTATTTTGAATACAAAGTACCTTTCAGGATCTGATTTCCTCCATACCGCGGATCTCCAAACAAAGTATGCCCAATAGATTTCATATGTACCCGAATCTGGTGGGTGCGTCCGGTTTCCAGTCTGCACTCCACAAGGGTCACATAATAAAAGCGTTCAATTACTTTCCAATGGGTAATCGAAAACTTGCCATCTTCTCCCTCCGGAAACACCATAAACAGTTTTCGGTCGTTCGGGTTCCGGCCTATGTTGCTCCGAATCACCCCACTATCTTCCGGCAAATCGCCCCAAACCAGCGCGGTATACCGCCGTTCGATGGTGTGATGAAAAAACTGTTTGGCCAAACTGGCCATGGCAAAATCGTTTTTTGCCACCACCATCAAACCCGTGGTGTCTTTGTCTATCCGATGTACTATGCCGGCACGATTGGGCTCGTTGCCTTCCTTCACAGGCAGGCTTTCCAGTTGTTCCTGCAAATGCCAGGCTACTGCATTCACCAGGGTACCATTGGGAATACCAACGCCCGGATGCACCGCCATGTTATAAGGTTTGTTTACAATCATGACATCCTCATCCTCATACACAATATCTATCGGGATGTTTTGCGGTAAAACATCCTGCATCTCATCCAGGGCCCGAGGCAATACAATGGAAATGGTATTGCCAGGTTTTACCTTGTAGTTGGGTTTGATTTCTTTATCATCTACGGTTACAGAACCGGCACGAATGGCATTTTGCACCTTGCTGCGGGAACGATTGGCAAGTCGTTCCATCAAAAACTTGTCTATGCGTACCACCGATTGCCTGGGATCGGCTACAAACTCCTGTCGCTCAAATAGTTCGTCCCCGGTACCAAGGTCCTCGTTTTCATGCAAGGTCGTGTGTTTTTGCTCGGATTCCTCGGAATCTGGAGCAGGATGTTCGTCTGAAATATTATAATTGTCTGGATTCATGGAGACAAGCGTAGGTAGGACGCGGCAAAAATACGCAATTTTAGCATGGCATCCGCATCAAAACACGGAAACCAAGCGCTTTGTTGGAACACGCATCCGGATTTTTATTGCAAGATCCCACAATTCCACATTTCAACCTTCCACGGATCAAGGTTTTTTCCGTTATTTGACCCATCAATCTTCTCCTTTTCGTGCAGTTTTTTCTTTTTTATAACACTATAAAAATCAATTCTTTGCATGATTTTTCCCCATTGACAAGTTTTGGGCTTTTACCAAAGCAACAACGCTGGAAAAACAGCGACAAGGGTCGGCGGGGGTATTCGGGGCTTTGTTTAAAAAACTTTAACACATACGTATATGGAAAAGAGAACCTTTCTGAAATCAACCCTGTTTTTGGGTGTCGCCGCCGCGTCCAGCGCCTTCTTGAATGCCTGCAAATCGGCTGCCAAGTCAACCACGGCTGCAGCGCCTGCATTACCTGCACCCAAAATGCGCCGCAGCAAACCCTTTGAATTGCCCGCCCTGGCCTATGCTGCCGATGCCCTGGAACCGCATTTCGACAAAATGACCATGGAAATTCACCACGGCAAACACCACCAGGCCTATGTAAACAACCTGAACGATGCCGTAAAAGAAACGGTGTATGCCGATTATGAACTGGAAGACATTCTCCTGCGCATAAGCACATCCGATGCCGACAAAAAAATTCGGAACAATGGAGGCGGGCACTGGAACCACACGTTTTTTTGGCAAACCCTCGCACCCAACGCAGGTGGAGCGCCCAGTGGTGATCTGGCTGCTGCCATTAATGCCTCCTTTGGCAGCTACGACAAATTTAAGGAACAATACACCAATGCCGCCAAAAGTGTGTTTGGTTCCGGCTGGGCCTGGTTGTGCATCGGCAAAGACAAAAGTTTGTTTATCAGCACTACACCCAATCAAGACAATCCACTTATGCTCCAGGTGGTAAAACAAAACGGAACGCCTCTGCTCGGGCTGGATGTTTGGGAGCACGCCTATTACCTGAAATACCAAAACAAACGCCCCGACTACATCGCTGCGTTTTACAACCTGATCAATTGGAATGAAGTCAACAATCGATATAAAAAGGCCATGTTCGGCTAATCCAATTTTTATGCGCGCTTTTGCAGCTAAAACGCTACCCAAATTTTAAAAACCAGCGCGCAGCACCACCATGAATGCCGTAATGCAGGCGATGTTCAGTATGACTATTGACCACGGAAAGTGGTCTTTCTGCCTGTAGTCGCCCCGCAATTTTTTTGTTGTGTGGGTAAAACGCGCTCTTGTCGCCGACATCAGCGCGTTTTTTATTCCAGGCGAATGCGCGGATCAAGCCATACGTACAGAAAATCTGTCCATAAATTGATCACCACAAATACCGAAGCCGTAAAAATCACACAGCCCAGTACCACCGGTAAGTCGTAATTGAGCAATGCCTGTACGGTAACTTCACCCAGGCCCTTGAAACTGAATACATTTTCTACAAAAAAAGCGCCGGTTAAAAGCGCGGCAAACCACGAAGATGCTGCCGTACTCAGCGGATTCAGGGCATTGCGTAAAGCATGTTGCAACAATACCTTTCTGGGCGGCAACCCTTTGGCTTGTGCCGTACGCACAAAATCCTGCGACAAAACCTCCAGTAAAGTGCTTCTGGTCAATTGCGTAATCAAGGCCACCGGACGCAGGCCCAAAGCCAATACGGGCAATATCAAATTTCGTATTTCCAGTTGCCAGTCGCCAAAATCATCCAGCTCATATAAACTTCCTTGCACCTGCAAACCCGTCCAGGGCCCCAGCCAATAACCCAATATCAGCGCCAATACCATGGCCACCACATAGGTAGGCAACGAATATCCCAATACGGTAAACCACGAAATTGCCCGATCGATTCGGGTTTTCGGATAAACCGCCGAAATTATTCCGAGCGGAAGCCCCAAAACCATAGCCAAACACATAGCCAGTACCGCCAGCAAAGCAGTTGGGGGAATAGCGCGTGCCAAAATATGGGAAACCGGTCGGCCACTTTGATAGGATGTTCTGAGATAGGGCCATTTTATCACCCAAAACTGAAATTCCGATTTTTGAAACAGACAAACGTAGGAGATGTTCCGAATGTCTGTGCGGCGGATATTCAGGCAGGAAACTGGCGACAAATCGCTCAAATAGGCGCCCAATTGCAGCCAAAGAGGCTGATTGAGACCCAACTCCTCCGTTTTGGCCTGTACCGTGGCCACATCGGCTCTTTGCCCAAAGGTAAGCTGCGCCGGATCTACCGGTGAAAGGTAAATCAGGCCGCTAATGCCAATTATCACCGCAAGGATAACCATCAGTCCATAGGCAAGTCGACGAAAGGCATACCACAGCATGTGCTTCTACAGGACAGTTATCTGAATTTCTGTGGGATCCGTAAGGAATCCGAAAGATTGCAATGCGTAACCTTGGGTTCGGGCCACATCCACAAATTCGGAACTGTGATCGGGGTGTACGGCGACGAGCAATCCCCCGCTGGTTTGCGGATCGGCCAGCAGGGCGCGCTTATCGCCTTCCGCACCAGCTATTAGGTGGCCGTAGGAGTCCCAATTTCGCTGGGTGCCCCCTGGAACGCATTTTTGATCGAGATAATGTTTCAAAACAGCCCAATCTATGCTCGGAACGGCATCAAAATGAATAACTGCAGCGGCATTACTTGCCAAACACATTTCAGAAAGATGCCCCAATAACCCAAAACCGGTTACATCTGTCATAGCCTGAACATAAGGAAGACTTCCAAACACAGCGCCCACCTCATTCAGTTTTTTCATACTTTCTGGCGCAATATGCGCATGCTCGGGCAACAGCACGCCTTTCTTTTGGGCAGTTGTGAGAATTCCCACTCCGAGTGGTTTGGTCAGAAAAAGGCGTGCGCCTGGCTGGGCTCCTCCGTTGCGCTTCAGGTTAGAAAGCGGAAGCCGACCGGTGACAGCAAGCCCGAAAATAGGTTCGGGGCTGTCGATGCTGTGACCGCCGGCGAGTGGAATGCCGGCTTCTGCGCAGGCTTTCCGGGCGCCCTCGATGACCGCATTGGCTACCCGGGCGGGCAGCGTTTGTATCGGCCAACCCAGAATGGCGATGGCCAGCAAGGGTTTTCCGCCCATGGCATACACATCGCTGATGGCATTTACCGAGGCAATGCGGCCAAAATCTTCCGGATCATCCACAATGGGCATAAAAAAATCGGTGGTACTAAGCACTGCAGTGCCGTCGCCCAGGTCGTATACCGCTGCGTCGTCCCGCGTTTCATGTCCAACCAACAAGTTGGGAAACGTCCTGTTCATGGGTTGAGCTGCGTGCAGAATATGTTCCAATACGCCGGGTGCAATTTTGCAGCCGCACCCGGCGCCGTGGGAATATTGGGTCAAACGATAGTTTTCCATCGTTGAAAGGGCTTAAAAATGGAAAGTTGCACTTAAACTGGGCAGGATGGGCAACTGGTTTACCCGGGTATATCGCACCCGGTCGAAATAGAAAATATTGGGCCGGTCGTACACGTTGGTACAGGAGGCTGTCAGTTCCATTTTGATGTGTTTTCCAAAGTGAAAAGTGCGTTTTACCGAAACGTCCATCCGGTGGTAGTACGGAAGACGGCCGCCATTCCGTTTTGATGCATAAATGATGCCCAGGTCGGCATTTCCACCGGCAATATCGTCGCCAACACCGCCCAATTGATAATTGGTATAGAAGCCCTGCGTTTGGGTAAATGGGAATCCGGAGCCAAGGTTCCATCGCACGCCAATTTCAATGGGATGTTTCAGGTTGCCAACTTGATAGGTAGAAACCACATTCAGGTTGTGCCGACGGTCGAACACCGGCGGGTAGGTTTGAAAACCATCGTCGCGGGTAACTTTGGATAAGGAATAGGCCATCCATACATAAGAGCGTTTGCCTTCGTATTTTACCGAAACATCAATCCCTTTTGCGTCGCCGGTTTCAACAAAATAATCTTTATCCGACAATTTTGTTTTAAAACGGTTGAGGGAAATGAGCTGATTGAATTTTTTGTAATAGCCCTCTACATTCAAATCGATGTTGTCGGCCAGGTCAAATTCAAATCCGAACACGGCATGGGCTGCTTTTTGAATTTTGCTGCTGGTAAACTGGGTAGTCGAACCTTTTTCGTAAATGCTTTCATCGGGTCCGGAGAGAAAGCCTACAAAAAGGTTTACAATATCGCGTTCATTGATGGTAGATAGCAGGTTTTGGGAGTACAAGCCTGCCGCTGTTTTTACCCGGATGTTGTTGGTGAGGTTGTATTTCATGCCCAATCGGGGTTCATAGGAAACATCATTGAGCGATTGGTAATACTGAATTCGGAAACCGGGCTCCACCACCAACCCGCCAATTTTGTATTTTCCCTTCATAAAACCGCTGATTTCGGTGGTATTTTGGTCTTGCTCGATGGAGTACCCCTTGAAGTTGATAAAATTAAATACCGTATGAAAACCGGTTAACTCCATTCCGTACTTGAATTCCGAATTTCGACCGAAATTGGTGAATGTAAGACCGCCGAAATAACCGGAAATGCCGCTGGTACGCGGTCTTCTGTCGGCTTCATCAATGTGAGAGTCGTATTTGGAAAAGGTAAACTTGCCATCCACGATGGTACTGGAGTTGGTTGGGATCAGGGTAAAATCAAGTCCGCCGCCACTGCTTTTCCAGCCGAACTGAGCAATTTGATATTTTACCTCATCGGTATAATCAAATCCGAAAAGGTTAATTTTACTGCCATTACCGGTAAGCAGGGAAACTTTTCCGTAGAGGTCCTGATAATCAAATGGAATGCCACTGCCGCCGTTTACACGGGGATACAATTGTTGGTCGACTTGATTGATCAAGGCTTTTTTCCCCGTCAGAATAAAAGAAATACTACTTCCATTGTCGGATTTTAGCGGGATAATGGGTCCTTCAATCAGGGCTTTTGCCTGAAAAGGGCTGGCCGAAAGCAATCCGGAAAGTCGTTTTCGGTTGCCTTCGCGGGTTTTTACATCTACCACGGCAGAAATACGGCCGCCATAATCGGCATTAAAACCTCCGGTAAGCACATCCACATTTCGAATGATTTCGGTTTCAAACACCGAGAAAAATCCGATGCTGTGGAAGGGGTTGTAAATGGTCATTCCATCCAGCAGAATTCGGTTTTGAACCGGAGAACCGCCTCGAATGTACAGCTGGCCACCCTGATCCCCTGTAAAAATAACCCCGGGGAGTACCGTGAGGTATTGCGCAATGTCGGGTTGTCCGCCCGCTGAAGGCAACGATCGAATTTGCTTGGGGGTTACTGAAAGTTTGGATATTTGAACCTCTGATTTGGCCTGGGCTTTTTTGCCGCTCACTACTACTTCGCCAATGCTTTTGCCACCTTCGGAAAGGTAAATGGACTGATAAACAATTTCGTTCTTTTTAATATTCACGCTTATTTCGGTGCTGTCGTAACCCAGATAGGAAATGACCAGGGTTTGGGGTCCTTCTGGCAAATTGGCCAGGGAAAAGAACCCATTAATGTCGGTACTGGTACCCCGTCCAAGCGATTTGACCGATACAGAAGCAAAACTCAAAGGTTGCGCACTTTCTTTGTCATACACGTTTCCGCGCACACCGCCTGCCTGAGCCAAAACCCAAAATGGCGCAT
>JAGWYI010000731.1 GCA_018969455.1 Bacteroidota bacterium
GTTTGGCACCTCGATGTCGGCTCGTCGCATCCTGGGGCTGGAGAAGGTCCCAAGGGTTGGGCTGTTCGCCCATTAAAGCGGCACGTGAGCTGGGTTCAGAACGTCGCAAGACAGTTCGGTCCCTATCTGTTGTGGGCGCAGGAAGATTGAAGAGACCTGACACTAGTACGAGAGGACCGTGTTGGACGAACCGCTTGTGTATCTGTTGTGCCGCCAGGTGCAGCGCAGAGTAGCAATGTTCGGCCGGGATAAGCGCTGAAAGCATCTAAGCGCGAAGCCTACTCTAAGATGAATCTTCCGATTAAGGGTCGCAGAAGACTACTGCGTTGATAGGCTATAGGTGTAAGTGTGGCGACATGCTCAGCCGAGTAGTACTAATTACCCGTAAGCTTCCTTTTTTTTAAATTCTCAATGCTTGCCGATACCTGAAAATGATTCTGCACAATTGTCAAAAAAGTGCTCAGTCATTTTTACCAACGACAAGCCGCTTATAACGCTTTGCTTTTCCAAGTATTACGCTATTCTTTCCCGGTTTTTTGTCATGATGCGATGAAATGTCATCCCATCCAAAAATAAACGGTAATTGCCCCTCCAAAAGGCATGTATCCGAAAGAAATGTTGGTGTCTTTAGCGGTAGGGTCCCACCTCTTCCCTTTCCGAACAGAGTCGTTAAGCCTGCCAGCGCTGATGGTACTGGGGTTGATGCCCCGGGAGAGTAAGTCGACGCCAACTCAAACTACCATAGCCTTGTTGCCCACGCAGCAAGGCTTTTTTTTTGTGAAAAATGAATGTCGAATATCGAATGTCGAAGTGGGTGCGTTGTGCCTGAGATCCGTTCGAAAAGCCCAAGATTTTCTACCCAAACCATTTCCCACTTCGACATTCGATATTCGGCGTTCGAAATTCGGTGTTCGACATTTATTTAAAAAATATTCCTTCTCCGGATTAGGGTACACGCCAACTTATCTGTCATAGATTTGTACAACTAAAAATTAAGCAAATTTTATGAAACTACCTGTCTTCTTTTTCTTTTTTGTCGCGTCTGTGGGCATGGTGAACGCTCAAACGATCACCTGGGCTACCGATGTTGCTCCTATTTTGTACGACCATTGTGTTTCGTGCCACCGCGTGGGCGGTGTGGGAAATTTCCCGCTCGAAACCTGGTCGGATGCCAAAAACAACGCCGGCGCTGTACTGGCTGCCGTGGAATCGCGCAACATGCCGCCCTGGCGCGCCAACCCCGCTTACCGCCACTTCAAGGATGAAAATTACTTGAGTACCGCCGAAATTCAAAAAATTTCCGATTGGGTGAATGGCGGCAAATTGCCGGGCAACCTCTCCGATGCTCCGCCGCTGCCCAATTTCGTCAACGGCAGCCAGCTCAGCGCAGTGGATATGGTGATTGAAACGCCAGCCTACACCGTGCAGCAATGGACGGATGAATACCGTGCTTTTGCCATCCCAACCGGCGTAAGTGTGGATGCGTTTTTTAATGAAATTGAAATCGTACCGGGCAACGACGCGATCATCCACCACATCGTGTTGTACACCGACCCGACCAATGAACCGCTTTTGCGCGATCAGGCAGACCCCGGTCCGGGCTTTAAAACCAATGGCATGGTGGGCAATATTACGCAAAACGCTTCCCTTATTGGTGAATGGACGCCCGGCGGTACCCCGATTAAATTGCCTTCCAATTTCGGATACCGGATTCCCGCCAATGGCTATTTTATTTTTGAAATCCACTTCGCGCCAGGCCATCTCAACCAAACCGACGAAGGGTCGCACATCAACCTGAAACTGACCAGCAATCCGCCTCGGGAACTGTATTATGGCGCCCTGATTGC
>JAGWYI010000732.1 GCA_018969455.1 Bacteroidota bacterium
GAAGCGCCGCGCCGCCTCTTGATGGTCTTTATGGAGATGTGCCCGTTTGCCTGTATCCAAAATGTAATCATTGGGCCAGGATTCATACACTTGTACCATGCCATCTGATAATATTTCTGCTGACACCCGCCTGTTATAGGCGCCGGTTTGGGTAGGACATTTTACATCCTGTTGGTACCGTTGTAGCCTTCCGCTGAAAAGCGTCGTATGGTTTATCATTCGGCCTTCCCCTAGCAGGGCATCCTGAATGATAAGTTCAGGTCGGTTATTATGTATATATGTAATGAGTAGATATTCATATAACTGTGCCGATTCAGGATCTATGTGGTTGCGTACGTGCTCACAATGCGCAAATGCGCGGGCAAAATTTTCAATGGCAATTGCATCCTGAGCAAGCAGTAAACTGCGTCGAAAATCCTGTTTTTGCTGGTAAGACAGCATGCCAACCTGCTCTGCCGACATATTGGTACTACCGCTACCCGGCAAATGAAGGGTTTCCGGGATGAAAATGCCTTCAGTTGGGATAAAAAAGTAGGGTGTAACAGGTAATTTTGGACGTTTTTGAAAATTGTAATATTGATCAATGAATATGATTTTCCAGTTTTCTACAAGTTCATCTTCCCGAAGCCATATAATAATGTCTTGCAGTTCTTTTTTATACCGTTCTTTTTGTTCGATAAATGCCAGAATATCGGTTTTTAAGCCCCTGGTTTGTTGAATAAGATTGACAAATGCATCTTCTGCCTCGAACAGCAGTTTCAGCAGGCCGGCATCGTAGGCAATTGCCTTCAACAAGTCAAAAATAGGTTTGAAATCGACCCGGTCAAGCAATGGAAGCAGGCGCGATCGCAAGTCATCGAGACTCAAATCTATTTTTACCGGGCTGGGTGTTTTGATCCTTGGCGTTTTTTCCAGCAAAATGCGCGCTTTTTCTGCCACCCTCACCAGTTGTCGATCCATGCTGATGCCTGTCTGTTCCAGGGGATCGTTGAGGTCGGGGCTAAGGGGAAATCCGATTAATTCCTGGGGAATAAAGCTGCTTTTCGCCTGAACCGCCAATATTTGAAAACTCGAACGTTTTTTTTGCAGGGCAATTGCCTGATTTAATTCCCAGCGAACATCTGGCGTATCGAGGTAGTGCACACTGATAAAAGCCAAAAACAAATGCGTTGAAGCCAGGAATTCAGCGGCCTTTTTGCGATACAATTCAGATGGTACGCTTCCTGCATCCCAAAATTCCAGATCCACACCTGGAATTGCCAACTTCAGATGTGGAATGAGCGCCAGGGCCGCCGGTTTGTCGTTCAGATCAACCGACAAGTATATACGAATGGAATTTTTCATGGCTGATTAGGTGCTGCAAAACCGGATTTACAGAATAAGCAAGTGTCAAATATAGGAATGCGAAGTAAATTTGAAAATGGTTAAAATTTGCTTTTTTCAATATATTTGTGATTTGAAACTTTCACCTTGTCATTTCCATCGTTCAATTCTGCATGAAATACCAAAAAAGTTTAGTACTGGCTCCCGTTTTCCTGGTGTTGTTTTTTGCCAAACCGCTTGCGCCAAAAGGGCCTGATATTCCCGACGATATTGCCCAATTGCTAAGCAAGCATACCTGTTCCTCTTGCCACGCCTTTGCTACCAAATTGGTGGGACCGTCCTGGAAAGAGATTGCGGCCCGGAAATATACCAAAAAACACATAATGGAACTGGTCTATTCGCCTACTCCCGGCAATTGGCCCAATTATCCTCCGATGGCAGCCTTGAAAAATGTGCCTAAAGGCGACTTGAGCAAAATAGCGACCTGGCTTACAAAAGTTAAATAAGCAACATTTGG
>JAGWYI010000733.1 GCA_018969455.1 Bacteroidota bacterium
ATTACCGCTGTAAGCACAGCATCGGTTGTGCCATCTGGACAAGCCGGAGCATTGTTGCTCACCAGATCGATAATGGGCGAAGGGCTAATTTGAACATTTACAACCGCAGAGTCGGCACATCCATTGTCGTTTTTTCCTATTACTTTGTAATCACCTGAAACGCCGGGAACCCGGATCGGGTTTTGTTCAAACGAAGCATAGGCGGCCGGGCCAGACCAAGCCCATTTCAATCCGGTTTGATTACCGGTAGCGCTCAACTTTAAAGTATCTCCATTGCATATTTTTATCAAAGAAGGAGCTGCTACATCAGGATAGGCCTGTACATTGATGCAGAAATTATCCGACCATTCAGACGAACAAAACTGTCGAACCACACGCACCCGCCAACAAGCATTGTCGCTCAACATTTGGTTCGATAGGGTGAGCGCATTCGATGTGGTGGTAATCTGGAGCGGTGGGCTTATGCGTTCCCATATATAGCCAATCCCCATGACGTTCGATACCAGGGTTGTGTTTCCCCCCTGACAAATTTTATTCTGCCCGGCAATAATGGGTTTGGGAGGTGTCGTATCTACCAAAACCTGAACCAACGCAGGCAAAGATTCGCAACCGTTAACCTTTGTAACCAGTTTGTACGTTCCGGCATTTTCATATGCTGCAGATAAAATTGCCGGCGGATTTTGCAATTGACTGGTAAAACCTGCCGGACCCATCCAACTGTATGTCATGGGGTTGCCCGGGCTACCCTGACTGGAAGAACCAAGCACTATCGGTTGGCCAAAACACACTCGGATATTTGAAGTAACAGGCGGATTGATCACGGCCGAAGGCCTGGGTTTTACAATTACGAGTGTTTGCTGGGAGCTGACAGATGAACATCCATCGGCTGAAACTTTTACAAAAAAAGTATAATTTCCTACAAGAGGAGCCGGTATTAAGAGAAAAGGTGTTTGTGTCGAATCTAACAATGTATTGATTCCGCTTGGCGCGACTGAATACCATTTGTAAAATACATTTTGTCCATTATACGAATTGGTAGACAAATAAATGCTGTCGCCCTGGCAGATGGGGGTGTTGGATTGCAACATGGGCTCGATTGGTAATTTCGTCAATTTTACATCTACCACTCCGCTGGCTATACAACCCGATGAGCCAATAGCTGTAACTGTATATAAGCCCTCATCTGATATTTGAGCATTGGCTTTGGTTGGATTCCGTTGGTGTGGAAACACCGTTATTCCTGCAGGATTTTTCCAGGTAAAATCGTAAATGTTATTAGGGTCTGCCAGATTGGCGTCGGCAAATAACTTCAATGTGCCACCTTCACAAACAGGATCAAAATATGGAGTTAGGCTTTGAATCAGAACCTGCACCGAAGTTTGACAAGTTGCCGTATTTCCTGCAGCATCCGTTACGGTTAGTGTAATAGGGTAAATATTATTGGGGGGAGTTGCCATGTTACAGGTAAACTCCGATTGTGACAACTGCATGGTGAGTGTACCCGGACAATTGTCGGTACTGCCATTATTTATGGTAGTGGGTTGCAAAAAGTAATGATCGGCATTCAGGCCAGATGGACTGGTGTATATCGTAGTGGGCAAGCATTTTGCCACTGGCTTTATGGTATCACGTACGGTGATGGTAAAAGTAGTGGTGCCTTCCAAACCATGGTTGTCTGAAACAATGTACTTTACGACATATACGCCCGGATCAAGGGTTACCTGTGTATTGGAACCAATTAATGGTCCGGGAGGCAAATACAAGGTGTTGTTTTTGCGTATTTCGTAGGTTATTTCTGCATAACTGTATTCCAAGATTGCCTGAATCCTGCTAATTCCA
>JAGWYI010000073.1 GCA_018969455.1 Bacteroidota bacterium
GCAAAACCTGGAACAGTGAAAAACATCCGCAGCTTCCAAATTTTCGACCGCTGGGGTGAAATGGTGTTTACCCAAAAAGACTTCCAGCCCAATAACCCGGAAATCGGATGGGATGGCAAACTGAATGGCAGTGAACTTTCGCCCGCTGTTTTCGTATGGTATGCTGAAGTGGAATTTATTGACGGTGTAATTGAACTCTACAAAGGCGATGTGACGCTGGTTCGATAAACCATTGAAATTAAATACAAAAAAGGGGCGGCTCAACCGAGTCGCCCCTTTTTTTCAGCCTACACCGCCGCTGTAAACGGTAAATTTGTCCTCCCTGCAAAACGCCAGCAAGGTCATGCCCAGGGTGCGCGCATAATCTACTGCCAGGGACGAAGGCGCAGAAACCGCCGCCAGGGCCGGAATGCCGGCTACAAAGGCCTTGCTCACTATTTCGTACGAAATCCGACCGCTCACAATGATGCAAAAGGCATCCTGCAAGGTTCCATCCAGGATCAATTGCCCAATTACCTTGTCTACCGCATTGTGTCGACCGATGTCTTCCTGCATGTTGAGCATCTTGCCATCTACATCAAAAGCCGCCGCCGCATGTGAGCCGCCTGAAAGCTGAAAAGTATCCTGATGCCTCCGCATTTCCCGAAACATTTCAGATACGGTTTCTACCTGCAATGCGCCTTTTTTGTCTGAAATTTCCAAACCAGGTACCAAAGGCGCCAGTTCGGTGTTCCCGCAGATGCCACAAGCGGATACAGACAGTAATTTTCGGCTGTTTATGTCCCGCTTCCCTGCTTTTTCCGGATCTATCGTCAAATCCACCGCTGTGATGTAGCCATACTGGTTCCGCTCTTCCACCCGCATCTGCGGATGATGATCCAGGTCGCGGTACATGTCTTCGGCATACAACAATCCCCGGATGAGCGCCTCCTCATTGCCCGGTGTGCGCATGGTAATCGTAAACACCTGACCATTAATGGAAATGCGCAAGGCGGCTTCTGCCGTGAGCGCGTCTTCCACCGGATTGGACGCGCCCGACTGAAATTTCGTCGCCTGATAATGTAAAATGGCCATAGGCTGTATTTTTTTACGACAATCCGGAAATCTGGCCTTCCGCATCGATGTCCATGCCCTCGGATGCCGGTATTACGGGCAAACCGGGCATGCGCATCATTTCTCCCAAAATCGGAATCACGAAACCGGCGCCTGCCGCATATTCAAATTCCCGAACCGTAATGCTGAAATTGCTCGGACGACCAATTTTGGTTTCATCGTCTGAAAAAGATTTTTGCGTCTTGGCCATGCACACCGGCAATTGATCGAATCCCAAGGCCTTGATGGTTTTTAAGCCAGACAAAGCCTGCGGCGTAAATTTGACCGAATCGGCGCCGTAGATCTCTTTTGCAATTACATTTATCTTTTCTTCAACAGGTAATTTCCAGTCGTACAATTGTTTAAACTTGTTTTCGCCGGATTCGATGGTTGCGACCACCGCCTCCGCCAATGCCATGGTGCCGTTGCCGCCTTTTGCCCAACATTCACTTAAAACGGCCTTTACGCCCATTTCCGCACACCGCGCCACCACAAAATCCACCTCCGCTTTGGAGTCGGTCGCAAAACTGTTGAGTGCAACCACCGGTGTCAAGCCAAACTTCTTGCAATTTTCAATGTGTTTTTCCAGATTTGCAAATCCTTTTTGCACGTAATCCAGGTTGGGTGTACTGTATTCGGCTTTTTTTGCACCGCCATGGTGCCGCAAAGCACGGATCGTGGCCACCAGCACGAGGGCATGTGGCGCCAGACCGGCATAACCGCATTTGATGTCCATGAATTTTTCGGCGCCAAGGTCTGCGCCGAAACCGGCTTCTGTCACCACATAATCAGCCAGCGAAAGGGCCATTTTGGTGGCCAAAATGGTGTTTGTACCCTGCGCGATGTTGGCAAATGGCCCGCCGTGGATGATGGCGCCGTTGCCCTCCAGGGTTTGCACCAGGTTGGGCTTGATGGCGTCTTTCAGCAAAAGCGCCATGGCGCCTTCGGCTTTCAGGTCGCGGGCGTAAACCGGCGTTTTCTCAAAAGTAAAACCTACCAGAATGTTGCCCAAACGACGTTTCAGGTCCTCTATGCTTTGCGACATGCACAAAATGGCCATCACCTCCGAAGCAGGGGTAATATTAAACCCGTCTTCCCTCGGAATTCCGTTGGCGGTACCGCCTAATCCAACCACAATGCGGCGCAGGCTGCGGTCGTTCATGTCCATCACCCGTTTCCACACGATGGTGCGCGGATCGATGTTCAGGTTGTTGGTTTTATTTTGTATATTATTGTCTATCAGGGCTGCAAGCAAATTGTTTGCTTTTTCAATGGCCGCAAAATCTCCGGTAAAATGCAGGTTAATGTCTTCCATCGGAATCACCTGGGCGTAACCGCCGCCGGCCGCGCCGCCCTTGATGCCGAAAACCGGACCCAAAGATGGTTCGCGCAAGGCAGCCATGGCGTGTTTGCCAATTTTGTTCAGGCCATCCGTCAAACCCACCGTTGTGGTGGTTTTACCCTCACCTGCCGGCGTCGGACTGATGGCGCTCACCAATATGAGTTTGCTTTGGCGGATGCGCTCGGGGTTGAGGAGCTGGAGTGGCAATTTGGCTTTGTATTTCCCATAAAATTCCAAATCATCTTCTGCAATGCCAAGTTTGGCAGCGATTTGCTTAATGGGTTGAATGGCAGCCTGTTGTGCGATTTCAAGATCGGATAAAACCATAAGGAGAAGGGTAAAACAGGTGGTGAACAAAATTTGGTTAAGTATGAAAAACCGAAACAAAAGCGAATGTACAAGCGCGCTTTTGCCTCAGGTAATTTTATTTTCCGGGTGTACATCGGCACGAAACACATGCAACAGGTACGGGAAAATCGCATCCATGCTTTCCTGCGCCCCCCGGGTAGAACCTGGCAAGGTGAGCACCAGCATCGCATTCCGAAATCCGGCTACGCTGCGCGACAACATCGCATAAGGCATGCGCGCCTGCCCGTACGCTCGAATGGCTTCTGCTATACCCGGAACCTCGCGGGTCAGCAAAGGACGAACAGCCTCCGGCGTCTGATCGCGGGGCGCCAAACCGGTTCCACCGCAAAAAATCAGCATCTGAAACCCGGCCATTTCTAATTGTAACAGTTTGTCCTGAATCAATGCAGGCTCGTCGGGGATGATGCTGTACTCCCCCGCCGAAATGCCCATTCCCTCCAGTTTTTCCAGAATGGCCTTGCCCGCCCGATCTTCTTTTTTGCCCCTGGAAACGGTATCGGAACAGACAATCACAGCCGTGCGCGGGCGTTTTTGACTCAATTCGCCAAACTGGGTTTTACCACCCGTTTTTTCAAGCAAACGAATGTTTTGAATTTCAATGGCAGCATCCAGGGGTTTCAACATGTCATACACTGTAATGGCTGCCACCGAAGCGCCATACATGGCTTCCACTTCCACCCCGGTTTTATAAATGGTTTTGACCTCCACCGAAACAAGAATGTCCATTTCCTGCACCTCAAACGACACGGCTGCAAATTCGACAGGTATGGGATGGCAATCCGGGATCACCAGGCTGGTTTGTTTAATGCCCAGCAAAGCCGCCGCCTTTGCCATTTCAAATACATCGCCCTTGGGTACGCGTTTTTCCACCAATGCTGCCATGGCCTCGGGCGCCTGCAGACGCACCCGCGCCTGCGCGCAGGCGTAACGAAGGGTGCTTGTTTTATGTGTGATATCCCGCATAACTTATTGATTCACTTTCCATTGATGGCCGTTTTCGCCAAACAGTTCTTTCCCGAAAACAGGCAATTCTTTTTTTATCGCTTCCACCATGGCCGAACAAGCGTCTATGGCCGCAGCCCGGTGCTTCGAGGTGGTCATCACGAACAGACAAATTTGCCCCACCCCTACCCTGCCCAAACTGTGGTGCACATGCAGGCAGCTAAGCGGGTATTCAGCAAACAGACGCTCCCGAATTTGATGGTAAACTTCCAGGGCCATTTCCGCATACGCACTGTATTCTATCGCCACAACCGTTTGATCTCCAACAACATCGGCCCGTACCTGACCCAGAAAAATGGAATGCGCGCCCGCTTCGGTCTTCTGCGCGTGCGCGGCGATCACATCGGCCACGAATGCAGGGGAAACGGGACCCTGCACAAATGGATTTTTGCGTTTTTTCTCTGTCATTTACCTGGATTTCAGGAAATTATAATATTGATTATGAATCATTTAATTGCTTTTTCAAACAAAAAATCAAGCGGTGGCGTATTCTCCAGATTATCCGCCGGCGAAAGGTGGCAACAGGGCCACCACGCTATCCGGGCTTAAATCTGTTTTTTCGCTGCAAATGGCCAGATCGACAGCCAAAATGTAAGGCAATTCTCGCAAAACAGGGTATTTTTCCCGCAAATAAACTTCCAATTGCACACTATCCGTGAAAACGGGCGTCTCTATTTCAATGGCGCCTAAACGCTCCGCCAACATTCCAAATGCCCGTATTTTGCTTGTTTGCGCCATTTTTTTTATTTAAATTAAATCCACCGGATCAAATCATCCGGCGTATTCAGGTTTGTAAAATTGGAATCCGGCAATTCCAGCGTACACACTTTTTCGCCCAAACTTTGAATGAAACACTGTAAACCCAATCGTTGCGCATCCAGACTGCGTTCCAAGCCTGGCAAAACGGCTTTTTGATAGATCGACAAAAGCGGCTCTGCCTGCCCATTGTGCGCTGCTAAGGTAACCCAAATTTCCGAAGCATGCGCGCGCATCAGACTTTCCACACTTTCAACTTGCACAAAAGGCATGTCGCAGGCAATCAATAAGTTGTGTGCTTTTTCGCTGTGTTTCAACCCGGTGTACAAACCGCCCATCGGCCCTTTTTCCGCAATTTCATCGGGCGCCCGCGGGCAGCCCAGCCCATCCAGCGCAGGATCGGAACCCACAATCAGAATCGGACAGGCCAAAGGAAGCAGCACATCGAGCACATGCCGCACCAACGGCTTTCCCCGAAACGGCATCCAGACTTTATTCTGCCCCATGCGGCTGCTTTTTCCGCCCGCCAACAAAATAATTCCAATTTCACTTTTATCCATAATTTAATGTAGTGGCAATAGTTGCACCCGCACGGGCGTACCAGCTTCCACATTGGTTTCCGGCGGAATGAACGCCAGTCCTTGTGTGTACGCAAATGATTGCAACATATCCGAACCCTGTTTTTCCAACACAAGCGCCTGATTGTCTGCTATTTTTACCTTTAAAAACAATGCGCGGCCGGCGGGATTCAGCACCGCTTGCGCCAAAGGAATTTGAGCCTCCGGCAAATGCGGGTTCCCAAAACCCATCAGGCTGCGCAACGCAGGCCAAACGTACACATAAAAACAGCTCATCACGGCCCCCGGATTGCCCGGCATCGCTATCACCAATTTTTGACCCAGAAATCCAACAAACAAGGGTTTGCCCGGCTTTTGCGCCACTTTGTAAAACAAGGTTTTGCAACCCATTTCCTGTAAAACCGGTCCCACCAGATCGAAGTCGCCCACGGAAATACCGCCTGTTACCAATAAAACATCGCATGCGTTTTCAAGTCGCTCCAAAGCCGCGCGTATATCCGGCACATTGTCAAGCGTTTGCAAACTTTTCTCCGTTTCAAGTCCCAGTTGCTTCAAGGCGCTTTTCAGTAAAATGCTGTTGGATTCATAAATCTCGCCCGGCTTCAATATGCTGCCCGCCGCCTTAATCTCATTTCCTGTCACAAGCACACCCACGCGCGGGCGCGCATACACCCATACTTCCCCAAACCCCAGCATTGCCAAAAATCCAAGCGCCCCTGGCGAAAGCACAGTCCCGGCTTCCAGCGCACGCTCCCCTGCCCTGATTTGTGAGCCCTGACGCCGGATGTTTTGCCCGATTGCCGGTTTTTCATCCAAAACATGCACGGTTTCACCTTGAATGCTCGATTTTTCCTGCATCAATACCCAATCCGTCCCCTTAGGAACCCGGGCGCCCGTATAAATGCGCACACATTCGCCCGGTTTCAATACAATGTTCCGGGAGTCGCCCGCCTGTACCACATCTACGCAATGATATTCTGAAAGCAGGCCCGAACAGGCATACCCATCCATGGCAGATTGATCGAACATCGGTACATCAAGGGGCGCAAAAACAGCACGCGACAATACCAATCCTTGCGCCTGCTCTAAAGGCAACAAAGCCTCCGGCATGCGGGAAAGCGCAGCAAGCAATTCAGACAAGGCCTGTTTGGGCTGAATCATGGTGAGAAAAGATTTGTCTGCAAAAATGGGTTTAAGACAAATCAATATAAAGCAAAACGGAAAAAAAATGCTCCTTTTGTTCGATTTCCAATCGATGCCTGCCGTTGTACAGCAAATCGAGCTGGCGCCTTACATTGGCAATGCCGATTCCGCCGGATGGCGCAGGTGGCGCATCGGGCTCTACGGTGTTTTTGACAGAAAAATTCAAGCTGCGCTGTCGCAAATTCAACTCAATTTCAATTGCTGCCGGACCAGTGGAAGCGCCCGCGCCGTGTTTGAAACTGTTTTCCACAAAGGGCAATAGCATCAATGGCGCAACCAGGCAGCCGGGTTCGTCTATGTTTTGATCGTATTGAACCCGCAAACGCGCCGAGTACCGCAACTGCTCGAGCGCAATGTAATCGCCAATTACCCGCGCTTCCGATTCGATCGGAACCCGCGCCTCCCGGCATTCATACAACACAAAGCGCATGATTTTTGACAACATCATGACCGCATCCGGTGTCTGGTCCGACTTTTTGCGGGCCAAAGCGTAAATGTTGTTGAGGGTGTTGAACAAAAAATGCGGATTGGTTTGCGCCCGCAGAAAACCCAATTCGGATTCCAGTTTTTCCCGAATCAATTGTTTCTCAATCTCTACACTTTCATATTGCATGCGCACAAACTTGATGCTGCACGCCGCCGCCAGGGTTATGAAACAATCAAATGCTGTGAGCAGGAAATACCGCGCCTCCCAAAAAGCGGTTTCGTCTATCCTGCCAAACATGGGCCGATAGGCATACACCATCACAGCGCGGTAAGCCAAAATGCTCACCGAAAAGGCCAACAACAAAATGGCCAGCATGCGCCACCACTTGCTGCGTTCCAGATACAAGGGTACAATCCGGTAAAAAACAAAATACGTCAGACCAATTTTCACGGGCAAAGAAAAGCCCTCGGCGACCAAGGCCCGGCCGAATGCTGCCTCAAAAGGCCCGTTGTAGCCAAACAAAGCGTTCGACAACAAGGCGTTCAAAGGCAAATATACTGCCCAGAACAATATGTGCAAGCCAATCCGATTCCAGTTAAGCATCCCATTCGATCGTTTCGAACAGCGGTTTGATCTGCAAAGTGTACAAGGAACGGTCGCGCACCCGGATTTCCTTGATGGGCATTTCCACACCGTCTACCGTGCATTTTTTCACGAAATCGGGAAAACCCACCAAGTACACCTTTAACTGGGAATAGCTTGGAATATATGCTCCTTGAATGCTTTGCTTCAAAACAAACCGCCGTTCTGTTCCAAAGGTTTCAAAGTATTTCAAACTGTACACCCCTGCCTGGTAGTCGTATCCTTCACCGGCATCTTCGTATAAATGGCTGATTTCTACCCCGTTTTTGTAATAAACATACAGGGTCAGTTCCTCAATGGGCTTTTCACCTGTGTGTTGCATTACCGGATACACCGGCAAAACGGCGCCCTCGCGCACAAAAAACGGAATCTGGTCGGGCATCACATTCACAAACATCTCTCCGGAAGCCGGCTGACCGGTCCAGAAATAATACCAATTGCCTTTCGGCAAATACAAACCCTGGCGCTGCACCCGCGGCTGCACCACCGGACTTACCAGCAGGTGTTCGCCAAACAGGAAATCGCGTTCCTGCTCCCACAATTTTGGGTCATGTGCATCGGCAAAGGCCAAATGCCGCAACACCGGGGTTCCATCCTGCGCAGCCTGCCACATGGCGGTATAGAGGCAAGGTAAGAGATGGTACCGCAATTCAATGGCTTTTTTCGCCAAATCGGTCCATTTCTCCCCGAAAGACCAGGGTTCCTGGTCTGTCTGGTGCAATACAGGGTCGGTTAAAAGCGCTTCTTCTACCGGCATAGCGTCGCCGCTCTCGTGGTGGCCCATGCTGTGCACCCGCATCAAGGGGTGGAAAATGGCCAATTGCAACCAACGCACAAACAATTCAGGTTCACAGGAACCCGCAAACCCGCCAATGTCGGTACCGCAAAAGGAAAAACCGGAAATCGCCAGGCGCTGGCATTGCACATTGGCAATCTGCAAATGCTCCCACTCCGAAAAATTATCGCCCGTCCACACAGCAGCATAGCGCTGACCGCCGGAAAACGAAGCGCGCGTAAGCAAAAACGGCCGTTTTTCGGGCTGGATACGCCGGAATCCTTCAAAGGAAGCCTGACTCATCAGCAAGCCATACACATTGTGGATTTTCTTGTGGGTACTTACCCCTGTTTCCTCAAAATGCAAAACATGATCCGGCAGGGTTTTGTGGTTGACGTGAAACACGGCGGGCTCGTTCATGTCGTTCCAAAAACCGGCAATGCCCAAATTTCCGTACAAATCCTGGTACAAATCGCCCCACCAGCTGCGCACCTTGGGGTTTGCGAAATCGGGAAACGCACAAAATCCCGGCCATACTGGCGCCTTTACCACCGTGCCGTCGCCGTTTTTGATGAAATAATCGCGTTCCATGCCTTCCTGATATACCGCGTACGCAGCATCCTCCTTGATGCCGGGATCAATCATCACAACTGTTTTAAAACCAATATCTTGCAACTCCGCCACCATTTTTTTCGGCTCGGGAAAATGCGCCTTGTCCCAGGTGAAACAACGGTAGCCGTCCATGTAATCGATATCGAGGTAAATGGCGTCGCAGGGAATTTCCTGTTTCCGGAATTCCCGGGCAATTTCTAATACACGGGAATACGGGTAATAGCTCCATCGGCACTGGTGGTAACCGATCGCCCACATGGGCGGCAGCACCTGCTTGCCCGTCAGGCGCGCGTAGGCACGCGCAACGTCGTCGAGCCCGGGGCCGTACAGGAAATAATAATCCAGAATGCCCCCTTCCACCTGAATTGCGGTGGTGTCCGGGTCGGTATGACCAAAATCAAAACGCGATTTAAAAGTATTGTCGACAAAAACGCCGTATGCAATTCCGTGATTCACAGCATAATAAAACGGCACAGCCCGATACAGGGGATCTGTTTCCCGGCCGAAACCATAAGAATCGCTGCACCAGTTTTCGAACTTCTTTCCCGACAGGTTCACCCCGCAGGTCTTGTCGCCCAGACCCATCATCAGCTCCTTTTTGTGCAGTTTTTTCTCAATTTGCAACAAATTCCAGCCTTGCATGATGGTGCGCCGCGCCGTATAGCCGCCCGCGTCTTCGCAAAGAATGCGGTCGTCCAGGTCGTACACTTTTACGCGCAGCCCCGATTTGGACACCACCACTTGCAGGCGTTCCGACACCAGCAGGTATTCGTTTTCCTGTTCATGAAGCACAACTTGTACCTTTTCCGGACCAAATTCCGGATCCAAGGCGTAAGACTGCACTGCGGGGAAAATGCCATCGGGCGCATAGCGAAATCGGATGATCCCGGGCGCATACACCTGCACGCGCAACGTGATGCCGTTTTTGCATACAAACTCGTATGCGCCGTCGCGCCAGCGCACCGTATGCAGTTCATCGGGTGTAAGCACTTGATATACATCGTCGTAGCGCTTGCTCACGTCTGCATCGGCAAAATCAATTTCTGTAGGTTCCACGGGCACTGCTTCCGGCGTGGGCAACTGTTCCTGCTCTTCCATCATAAAATTCGGTCAATTAAGCAGCAAAAATGCGGCGATTTTTGGACAAAACGATGAAAAGGCAGACGGGGATTTTTAGTTGACAGGCAACCATACTTGTCTGCGCAGAATCAACTAATCAGAAATACACAAACGCGGGCTTGCGCGCGGCTATTGCCGCGTGCGAAACCATCCATCGGGCTATTGGGACTTTTACGTTGATGGCGGGAGTTGAGTGGTTCTTGGGGCAGGGGAAATGGCGTTAAACGCCATCGTTTCCGCATCAAAAAGCAATAAATGAAAAACGGTAAGTTGTAGCGCAGCGGCAATACAATCCAGTTCCGCAAGGGTGGGTGAGCGCTTTCCTGTTTCGATATCACTATACTTGCGTTTGCTTATACCGGATTGATCAGCTACATACGATTGTTTTAATTCGCGCCAATGACGCAGTTTACGGATGTTCAGGGCAATATTGACCGGCATTTGCAGGGGGTATTTTGTAATGTGCAAGATATGGTAGTAAACTTAACATTGGAGGATCGTAACTTTGTGGTATTGAAAAGGCAGGATTGTTAACAAAATACACTAAATCTACTCTACATGAATTTATCCTTTAAAAATGGATTGCCATGGTGCAATTTGATCTTTTTCTACTTATTGATGGGTATTCCCCTTTATGCTCAGATATCTCCTTCCAAAGCATCCGATATTCCGGTTGATTTAAATACTACGGCCGATACGGCGTATGAAATTAGTAGAATTCAAGGCAAAGAATATGCATTTACCCTTGTTTTTAAAAATAAACGCACAGGCGAAATACGTACCCGAATCACTTCGGAGGAATTGATGAAAAATAACCCGTTTTATGCCCTGGATTACCCGATTTTATCCACGAAGCCGAATGGTGAACGCATTTACGATTTGAGAGGGCTGTCAAGGAACAAGCGGATAAATATATTGTCGCAATTTAAACTAAACCCGGAATTTAATGGATACGAGATTGATTCTATTTTACCTAATTATGCTTCTGTTGAAAAGGTGCTCGCAAGGAATAAAAATAAAAATACGGTAATCGTAAATTATTATTTAGAATTTTATTATTATGATCCATCAATAGCACAAATTCCATTAGGAGCGATGAAAGAGATAGTTTTATATAATTGCATTGGACAAGAAAGTTATAGGCTGCGAAAAAACTCTTATGGAGACGACTATCCTTCTTTCGATGGCAGGTTCGTATTAATAAAAGAGTTCTTTCCCGGAGGAGAAGGTTCTTTTGGATGGAACGGGGATTTAGTTCTGTTTGATTTGTCTAAAAAAAAGGCCTTACTTATATTAGATTTGATAAAAGGTAGCGGATTGATGGATTGCCTAAAGTGTTATTACCAAAATGATAAATATTATATGAATTTTGAAGATGGATCGAATATTATTTCGCTTGTAGTTGATCCCTACCTAAATAAATACTATATTAAAAAGTATTTGTCTGGGAAGAGCTTTAGTGACGATGATTATTACAGAATTAAAAAAAATATTAAGAAAATTAATTTAAATTTAAGTGAATATAAATCATTTGAGTTTAGTTCAAAAAAATAAGCAAACCATGAAACGCTTCATAACGGGCTTGCGCGCGGCTATTTCTGCTCGAAACCAGGTACTATCCGAATCCACCGGATACAATGGTCTTGAAACAAGGCAGTTTTCACACCAAAGTATTGAACTAATACAACTCCTTTTACGCG
>JAGWYI010000074.1 GCA_018969455.1 Bacteroidota bacterium
GCATGGCTGATAAGGCTTCCTCGCGCAAGGCCCCTGCACTGCTGGGCAACAAAACCGGTCCCTCAGGCGACTCCTTCAACATTTTTGACTTTAAATCCAGGATAATCTGTTTGGCCGTTTTGGCGCCAATCCCTTTCACCTGCTGCAACAAATGCGCCTGCTCTCCTACAATGGCCGAGCGAATTTCATCGACACTCATAGACGACATAATCAATTGGGCTGTCGTGGCGCCTACCCCTGTTACCCCAATCAACTGCACAAACAAACTGCGCTCTGTTTGGGTGGCAAATCCGTACAAAGTATGCGCGTCCTCCCGAATTAACAGGTGCGTATACATCGTGGCTTCACTCAAGCCTTCTATGGCGGTATAGGTGCTGAGCGGTATATGCAATTGATAACCAACGCCTTGTACTTCAAGCACAATACTCGCCGGACTCTTGAATGTGATTGTACCCTTCAGGTAAGCAAACATAGCAGGCCAAAAAGTTAAAAATACAGGTTTGAAGAGGCCCTAAACATCAAGGCAACTTCATTTCAACCCTAACCAATTCTACCACTTCTGCCGTTTCTGGCAAATAAAGGGTCATGTGTTTCTCATCCAACGACAGGATCTGCACATCAGAATGCCCTGACCACGAGGTGGCTATAGCAGGCGTCACGTCCAAACTCATCATGACGGGTGAAAACTTAAAATGATGTGCAAATGCCTGTTCTATTTTGCCCGAGGCACTGGCCTTGGTGTACCACGAAAGCGTACTGTCGGCAAAGAATACAACAAAAGTTGGCCTTTGAATCATTTCAACCAATCGGTTGATTTCCCGCAAACTATCTTCTGCCATCCAGCGCCGAAAATCCCGGTTTTCGCGCCGATTGTAATCGGTATAGCTGTCGTATCCGTACCATTGCCGGGCTCTTTCGGCCTTTAAGGTGTTATACACTTCAATGGCCTGTGGATATGCCGATTTTTTTTTAAACACCGTAATTCCTTGTTCCTGATAAGAAACGACCTCCCATTTGCCTAAAAATGGGGCATTTTGGGCTCCAAGATTCTTTACACCAAGAAAAAAGGCCATAAAGGATGCAAAAAAGAGTGTTGTTCTCATGGTGTATTTATGCGGGTGTACTGTTCTTTTTCCGTTTTTTAGGCACAACCAGGCCATTGTCTGGTGTACGGGTAAGGCCCGGGACATTGAGCGCCACGGCCAAAACATCATTCATGTCTTGTACATACCGAAAAGTGAGGCCTTGGATGTACTCAGGCTCAATTTCGCCAACGTGCTTTTCGTTTTCCCGGCATAAAATAACCTCTTTAATCCCGGCCCGTTTGGCAGCCAGTATTTTCTCTTTAATCCCCCCTACAGGCAGCACCTTTCCGCGCAAGGTTATTTCGCCCGTCATGGCCATATAAGGCTTGATGGGCAGTCGGGTAAGTGCCGAACTTATGGCTGTAAGCATGGTAATACCTGCCGATGGGCCGTCTTTGGGAATTGCACCTTCCGGCACGTGTACATGGATATCCGTTTTGTCAAATAGTTCCGGATCAATATTGAGTTGATCGGCGTGTGCTTTGATGTAACTCAAGGCGGTACTTGCACTTTCCTTCATAACATCACCCAAATTTCCGGTAAGTTGCAGGCGACCTGCGCCTTTATTTAGGCTTACTTCAATAAAGAGAATTTCCCCGCCCACTGCAGTCCAGGCCAGGCCTATGGCTACACCAGGGCCTTGTTGTTCCTGATATACCTCTGCATCATGTTTTGTTGGACCCAAAATTTTGTGCAAATGCTCTGGCTTAATGCTCAAATCATAAGTTTCTTCCATGGCTACACTTTTAGCAACATGGCGCATAATCGAACCGATTTCGCGGTTTAAATTGCGCACACCGCTTTCCGCTGTGTAACTTTGAATCATCTTCTGGATCGCCTTGTCGGCAATTTTCACCTGGCTGGGCTTAAGACCATGCTCTTTCCGCTGATCAGGTATCAGGTGACGCTTGGCTATTTCCACTTTTTCTTCCATGGAATAGCCCGAAATTTCGATGACCTCCATTCGGTCAAGCAAAGCCGGCTGAATGGTGCTCAGAGAGTTGGCAGTAGCAATAAACAGGATTTTAGACAAATCATATTCAAGCTCCAGATAATTGTCGTGAAAATTGGTATTTTGCTCCGGATCAAGCACCTCCAACAAGGCCGAGGAAGGATCACCTCGGAAATCTTTGCCTACTTTGTCAATTTCATCCAGAATGAATACCGGATTTCCCGATTTTGCTTTTTTCAAAGATTGAATGATGCGACCGGGCATGGCTCCAATATAGGTTTTGCGATGCCCACGAATTTCTGCTTCGTCGTGCAAGCCTCCCAAACTCATGCGAATGTATTTTCGTTTGAGCGCCTTGGCAATGCTGTTGCCCAATGAAGTTTTACCGACACCTGGCGGACCAACCAGGCACAAAATGGGCGCCTTCATGTCGCCTTTTAATTTCAAAACCGCCAAATGCTCCAAAATGCGTTCTTTTACCTTGCCAAGGCCATAATGATCTTTATCAAGCACATCTTTCACCTTTTTAAGGTCAAAATTGTCTTTGGTAAAATCCTGCCAGGGCAAATCGAGCAAGGTTTCAAGATAATTTAACCCAATGGCATATTCTGCCACTTGCGGATTGACACGACGCAGTTTGTTAATTTCCCGGGCAAATGCATCCTGTACATACTTGGGCCATTTTTTCTTGGTCGCTTTGCGAATCAAATCATTTATTTCTTCCTCTTGCGGATTTTGCCCAAGCTCTTCCTGAATGGTTTTGAGTTGTTGACTCAAAAAATAATCCCTTTGCTGTTTTTCAATGTCGGTCCGAACTTTTGCTTCAATTTGATCCTTGAGTTCAAGCAATTGAAGTTCGGAATCCATAAACTGAAGAATATTACCTGCCTTTTCCTTGAGGTTATTCAATTCCAGCAGGGCCTGCTTTTCTTCTACCTTTATACCGAGGTTGGAGGCAATAAAATTGAGCAAAAAATTGTCGTTGTTGATGTTTTTCAACATCACTACAGCCTCTGAGGGTATTTGGGGCGAAAGTTCAATAATTTGTTTTGCCGAATCACGCACACTGCTGATCATCGCGCGAAACTCTAATTTGTTCTTGGGCGTTTCATAGTCGAGCATTCTGATGGATCCCAACATGTAGGGCTCTTCCGATACCATTTCGAGCAATTGGAATCGCTTTCGCCCCTGCAAAATAGCCGTGGTGGATCCGTCGGGCATTTTGAGTAATTTCAATATTCGCGCTACCGTTCCCACCCGATACAAATCGCGTGAGGAAGGCGCCTCAATTTTCATATCCCTTTGCGACAAAACTCCAATATAACGGTTGTCTTCGTAGGCCTTTTGAACAGCACGGATGCTTTTATCACGACCTACGGTAATTGGGGTAACAATGCCGGGGAACAGCACTGTATTTTTTAAAGGTAAAACCGGAATGGTATCCGGGAATACTTCGTCGATTTTCGCCTCGTCATCTTCTTCGAGGGAAAAAAGCGGTACAAAATCAGGCTCGTCGTCTGATTGTTGTGTCAACATCCAGTTTTCAAACATACGCATTCAAAGGATTCACGATTAAAAAATTAAATTGGGTCTGTTTGTCTGAATCCAAAAACAAACATCTGCAAACATTCAAATTTTGCAGAAATATATAAAAATAAAAACCCTCGAATGTCAATCTGACAGCAAAATCTGTAGTCAGACTTAACTATTTTAGGGGACAAATAGCTTGCCATGCAAAATAGCGATGCGTTTTGGCAGAAATGATGTACTGAACTCCGACAAAAAGGCAGAGATTTGATAAAATTGTACCCATTTTTTTATTTATAATGTACGATGCATGCACATTGGACGTACCATTGCGCAAAAGTCATTGTAAACCACGCTTCCGCATCACAAAGCATACTTCCATTTAAGACCGCTTCAAGCCCCCAGGTTTTGTGCACAACGATCTGTAACAACCACGATAAATGAGCAAAACCAATTCTAAGTTATCCACGAAATCCTGCAAATTCTGATATATACCAGGATTCGCCGGATTTTGTGGATAAATCAGGATGGATTTCGCTGATTTATAATGATTTATAAAGATCGTTATGCACAAAATCTGGCGGCGTAAAGTATATAACGAAAAAACGCCGGTCTGCGTTCAGACCGGCGTTGGTTTTTACCTATCAAAGCAATATTAAGTACGGCGGGGCTTCAAAAGGAAGCCAAAATCTGATACGCCACACAGTTTCTTAGAATTTGGAAATTTTCAGGGTACGCGTTACACCGTTGCCAAAGTTGATGCGCACCAAATAAATTCCTTGTGCCAAATTTTCCATCGGTATTTCCAATTGTTGAATGGCCCCACTTGGTATGGTGCTGCTGTGTACCACCGCGCCGTTGGTTGTTGATACTGTGATGGTTACATCGTGCTCATACTGGGATGCATTGCGTACAAACAGAAGGTCGGAGGCCGGGTTGGGATAAATCGAGATGGATTCTGCAAAAGTCATTTGCAAATCGATGTAACGGGTTAAAGAGTACCCGCTCACACCATTGATGTCGGAACGCTTGATACGATAGTAATTGCGGCCGTTCACCGGAGTTTGATCTATTGCAACATATACATTGGCGGCATAGGGGTCCTGTTTTCCCATCAGGGTAGAAACCGGATTCCAGGTGGTTTCATCTGTAGAGTGTTCAAGGGTGTACATGTATTGGGTTGCTTCCGGAAGGGTGGTCCAACGTACTTCAACACTATTGGCGCCATTCGGAATTACAGCCATATCGGTCACAAAACTGCCACAGCCCGGAGAACCCGCCTGCTTAACCGTTACTTTTACCACATTGGATTCGAGGAAGGAAATACAACCTTCTCTGCGCGCACAACGCATAAAATAGGTAGTTGTAAACAAGGGGCCTGGCTGGTAGGTAGGGCCATTGGCGCCAGGTATACCCACCCACACAGGCTGGCCCTGGCCTTGATTAACCAGTTGCAGCCATTGGTACTGGATGTTTCCGGTACCGCCAGTTGGGGCTTGTACAGAATAAAATGGCGCAGGCGTTTCTCCTTCACAAATTTCCTGATCGCAACAAACAACACCGGCAAACATAATATTGGTACACAATTGGTGAATACCCGCGTCAAAGCAGAAATTGTCTGACTGGCCAACCAGGATGGTGAAGGGTTCTGTTTGACCATTTGATTTGACGTCGCTGTCTTTGCAATCGTTGTTTACCTTGTCTTTGCCCGTCCATTGATATCCATTCGGAATGCCGGAGAAAGTAAGGATATAGGTTCCCGGTGTAACGCACATGAAGTTGTAAAAGCCATTTGCATTGGTGCTTGTAGTCGCTGCAACGATGTCATCGGCTGTATTAAACAAGCCATCCGGGCCTGCCTTTATCAATTTTACAGTTATGTTGGGCACTCCATTGGTTTCCAAGACATCCTGGAAGCCGTTTTGGTCTTCGTCGTACCACACATAATCACCTATTTTGATGCCATTGTTTACCGAGCCAATATTAACACTGGCACTGGCTTTACATCCATTGGCATCGGTTACGGTTACACTGTGGTTGCCGGCAAAAAGAAGCACGGCTGTGGCAGTGGTTTCACCATTGTCCCACAAATAGGTATAAGTACCAGCGCCGCCGGTGGCAACCGCAGTTGCGCTGCCTGGCTGATCGCATTTGGCATTGGTAGAAGCAGAAATTACAACTTGGGGCAAAAGTGCAGCAGCAATGCTTACGCTTGCAGTGTTGGTACATCCATTCGCATCGGTTACGGTTACAGTGTAAGTGCCAGGAGGCAGGTTATTGACCGTGGGCGTGGTACTCATCCCTGGATTGTTCCACTTGTAAGTATATGGTCCGGTTCCTCCCGATGCGCCAGCAGTTGCCGAGCCGCCTGTTGTACAACCGGCAGGGCTGCTGCCCGAAACGACAACACTTGGGCCGCCGGTTTGGGAAATGGTGGCTGTTGCAGTTGCCGCACAGCCGCCAGCGTCGGTTACAGTTACGGTGTAGGTACCAGGCAGCAATCCACCCACTGTGGCAGTGGTTGCATTGTTGGCGTTTGGACTCCACAAATAGGTGTAGTTGCCTGCGCCTCCGCTTGCAACCGCAGTTGCTTTGCCGCCTGCAACACAAGTGGCATTGTTTACAATGGTGATGGTAACACTGGGGCCTTGATTTTGACCTACAGTAACACTTCCAGTGGCAATACAACCCAATGCGTCGGTCACTTTAACTGTATGCGGACCGGCGCCCAGACCTAAAACCGTTTGGGTGTTCAAGGCGGGGTTGTTGTCCCAAATGAAGTTGTATGGAGGGGTACCGCCACTCACGGCAACCGTAGCACTTCCACCTGTAAGGCAATTGGCATTGGACAAAAGGGTGGTGGTAAGCGACAAATTGGGCGCGGAAGGTACCAGTGCCGTTGCCGTACCAGTACAACCGGTTGTTAGATCAACCACCGTTACCGTATAATTTCCGGCAGGAAGGTTTATCGCAGTAGAGGTGGTTTGAGTAGGTACACTGCTCCAGGTGTAGGAATAATTGCCCGAGCCGCCCGATACGGTGGCTTGTGCCTTACCGCCAATTGCACAACCCGCACTGGAAAGTATGGTTGTGGATATGGATAAGGTATTGGGCGAAACCGTAACAGTGGCCGTAGTCGATTTTGCACAAATGTTGGCATCGGTAACGGTTACGGTATAGGTACCGGCAGGAACATTGATGGTGACATTGTTTGATCCATTGCTCCATTTAAAGGTATAAGGAGGCGTACCATCAAAGGCGTTAACCGTAGCAGAACCTGGCAATCCACATATGCCCTGGGTGGTAGAGGTTGTTACCACAAGTGCCGGCGGTTGTGTAATAACCACAATGTGCGAATTACTGCACCCATTGGCATCGGTAACCGTAACCGTGTAGGTTCCGGGTCCGAGGTTACTCAACATATTTGAGGTTGAATTACCGGCATTGGCACTCCATTTATAGGTGTATGGCGGTGTACCCGACATGCCCATAACGGTAGTTGAGCCATTGTTGGCTCCAAAACAGGTAATCTGTACCGTGTTGTCCATGATCCATACTCCTTCATTCCAAAAATAAACAGTAGCCGAAGCCGTGGCTGTACAGCCCTTCACATCGGTAACGGTTACGGTGTAGGTTCCTGAAGGCAAACCCGTAATTTGCGGACTGGTACCGCCGTTGCTCCACAAGTACGTGTAAGGAGGGGTGCCTCCAAACGGAACGGCTGTGGCTTTTCCATCCGGAACAATTCCGCAAATTTGACTTTCGCCATATGCGGTTACACCCAACAATTGAGGTTGCGTGAGGGTAATGGAACCCATGTTGTAACCCTGGTCTAAATCGGTCACAGTTACGGAATAGGTTCCAGCAACCAAACCAGTGATGGTTTGCGTGGTTGCTCCGTTGCTCCACAAATACGTATAGGGCGTCCAGCCGCCTGTGCCAATGGCTGTGGCTGTGCCGTTGTTACCGCCATAACAGGATATGTTGGTACCTGTCACGGTAACCGATACCTGCCCAAAGACAGGCCAAGTCATCATCATGCATAAAGCAATGCCAATGCATGAAAACCGGTTTTTAAAAGATGTAAGCGCTTTTCCCATAGGAAGCATTTCTGTTTGTAGGTAATCGGTTAAAGTGTTGGTTCAGATTAAAACAAAAAGACATGTTTTCAAAGGCTGTAATGGCCAGAAAGCAAAAAACAGTTTTGAAAAAAATATCATGTAAAGAAAGTCTTATGCGTCACAAAATTACCCCTTTAAATGGTCGAAAAACCTGCTATTTTGGTTAATTTTTGCGAAAAATCTCATGAATGTCGGGTAATTTACTTTTCATTTTACCCCATTTTAGTACATAGTTCCTATTGCTAAAAGTTGTATTTTTGCCTATGAATAAAAAAAAAACAGCCGTGTTGGCTTGAACCCCAACACGGCTGTTTTGTGGTTTTTTCATGGCCTCCATTTGCCACGAAAAAACGTTCACTTATTCTTTTGTTTTAATGCGATCGCTTACATAATATCCAATCTCCTTGCCACATTTCAAACCAGCTTCGTTGCCGCGCCGGTAGTGAATTCCGCCCAACAAACGGCTTTTCCCAACTTCGTCAGACGCAACCCGAAAGGAACTAAACGTGCGTGCAGGCAAACCAAATTCGGTTTCTGTACTGTCTGTAAATTCAAATTGTTCACCATATAATTTCTCCAAAACAGATGCTGCAGCCGATGAAATGGTACTATGCCCGCTCGTATGCTCAGGAAAGGGTGGCGTTTGGATTAATGGCTGCCAATCCGGATCAATATACTGGTTGATGTAGGACTCCGGACGAATCAAATTGGTTTTGTATTTTTCGTACCAGCATACTATAAAGGCATCGGTTAATGCACAGGCAACTTTTACATACGTTTCTGCCGACTTCATGATATCGGCGTTGGATTTTCGGCATGCCTCTGCAGCAATATTCATCCAATGGCCTCCAGGGCTAATCTTTTTCCGCGCAAAGGAAAGGTGACCCTGAACCTCCATGGCAAACGGGTTATCATCCCAATACCAGGCAGTCGCCTTTTGGTCCTCCGTCAAATTTTTACCAATTTCATATACCTCCAAAGCTTGCTTGTAAAAATCGGAACCCTTTTTCGTGTCAAATGCAACCGGAGGATCATTTTTAAACTGTGCAGCCGAATCAATTACCCAAGGACGAATTTCTGACCAATGAGGCTCCAGCGCATCGCCATACATGGGTGGTGTTGGACGCCAACGCGCAGGGTTCTTGGTTTCAATCGTAAACTTGGGCGCACTGCGGGTTTGGGCATAATTGTCTGATTTAGACCAGGTTAAAATGTGTTTTGCCACTTGTTCGCCATAAGCCATAGAACGGTCATACACATCCTGCGGAATGCCCATTGCCTTAAAATCATCAAAAATTTGCTCTTTCAACTCCTGCACATCGCCTTCCGAAAAAACCAGCTGCTTGCCAACAGTAAGCAGCGCATTGGCGCTTGCCAAAGGATAACAATAATCTTTTCCCGCTTCCGGTTTTGGGCAAGGCGTCAAACCGTTCAGCTGTCCTGCCAAACTTTTATAACCTGGAAATCCGGGAACCAAGGCCTCATAACCCGCTATCGCCGAATAGGCATATATGCGGGCAGAAACCGGTGGTGCAAATATGTCATGCCGAATAATATCGGTAATCCGTTTTACACCAGCATGGTAAAAACTGGCATTCAGGGCCTTTTGTTGATATGCCTTATCGGTCGGCGCAGTGGTACAATCAGACCACACTGCCAACATAATTAACAGGCAAAAAACAGTTAATTTGTTTAGATGCTTCATCATATGTATTTGAAATTCAAAAATTCTTCCACATCATGCTTTCAACAGGTTTGTCGGTCCGTTCGTTGTACTTGGCATTCTGCTTTTTGTTGTAGTAATTCTCTATCTCTCCATCAATTTTGAAGTAGATCAACTGTCCAATCGGCATACCGTGGTATACACGTACCGGTTGGGTACAGGAAATTTCCAGCGTCCAGGTGTTGGAAAATCCAACATCCCCTTTTCCAGCCGTAGCATGAATGTCTATCCCAAGTCGGCCAATACTGCTTTTCCCCTCCAAAAAAGGCACAGAATTATGTGTTTCGGTATATTCTTCTGTTACCCCGAGGTAAAGGGTGCCTGGTTGCAAAACAAAGCCCGCAGTGCCAATTTCAAATGTTTCAATCGGATTGTGTTTGCGGGCATCCAGTACTCGATCCTTGTATACTGCCAAATATTTACCCAAATGCACATCATAAGAATTGGTACCCAAACAATTCCGGTCAAAGGGCTCAATCACAATATCGCCTGTCGCAATGGACTCCAATATTTTTTTGTCGGTTAATATCATGGTTCCTGCTTTAAAAAACAAATGTAGGTGTTTGATGCATTTGCAATGCAATGATCTAACTTAAAATCCAATTAGAAGGTATGTATTCAAAAATTTCAACCTTGTTATAGCGACTTGAGCCTTTGTGCCAAATCAAGTACAAAAGCGGATAAAGCACCAAGGATGTGTAACTTTTCCCGCTTAATCTTGTTAAAAATGCAACAGAACAAAAATTCTACGAAAGCCTATGAAAAAAACGCTTGTTTTAGGCGCAAACCCCAATCCGGAAAGTTACGCTTACAAGGCAGTTCAACGCTTGCGGGAGCGCGGACACTTGCCAATTCCGGTCGGCATACGGGAAGGCTATATTGGCGATTTGCCCATTCTTACCCAGCTTCCCCATCCTTCAGATGTGGATACCATCACTTTATACATCGCCCCCAAACATCAGAAAGCCTATTACGATTATCTATTGGAATTAAAACCCAAGCGCATCATTTTTAACCCCGGTACGGAAAACCCGGAACTGGAAACGCTCGCAGCGGAACACCAAATTGAAACGTTGGAAGCTTGTACCCTGGTGATGCTTTCTATTGGCGTATTTTAAAACAGTTTCTGAGAAACTGTTTTAAAACCTCCCAGATGATAGGTAAAGATTTTGGCGCCAGGCAAGGCTTATTTTTGCGGAAATAGCCAGGTTCTATTGCCGAAAAAACAAATGCAGCATGGCGTTAAAAGATTTGCCTTTCCGCATTTCGAAGCTTTTATACTTTACGCCGCCAGATTTTGCGCATAACGATCTTTATAAATCATTATAAATCAGCGAAATACATCCTTATTTATCTATAAAATCCGGCGAATCCTGGTATAAAACAGTTTCTCAATATTTGAGTTCGGGATACTGCATGCGTTTTCGCAAATTGACAGCAAATTTGTTCATGCCCAATTTGCCCGTTTCTGACATGTTTCGCACCAGGCCTGGATTTCGTTCGGTTTGGGCAACCGGTACTACCTGGTAAACCGGTTTGCCACCATCGGGCTTGTGAATATAACGAAATACTGGAATATAACCATTTTTTCCTACCCAGGTAGCTGAAGCGCCCTTGTTTTTTACCAAATCTACCTGATACATTATTCCACCTTCGGTATTGGGCTGTTTCTGGTTGGAAATAAAATTTCCCAATGAATATACTACCACCGCTTGTCTGACGCCGCCATCAGGCATTTTCACCTGCTCATATTTAATAGGCTGTACCACATGGGGATGGGCGCCAATAATCATATCGGCGCCATTTTGTATCATCATTTTGGCCAATCGACGTTGTTCTGCATTTTCCTGCAATTGGTATTCAACGCCCCAATGCATAATAACGATGATAAAATGCGGTTTTCGCGCGCGCGCTTCGCGCAAGTCGGCTTTTATTTGCAGGGTATCAATCATGTTGACAATGGTAGGCGCTTCCACTGGAATGCCATTGGTACTAAAGGTGTAATTCAACAATGCGAGTTTGAATCCTTTTTTATGGATGATCAATGGATAATTTGAGGCTCTATCCTGGGCATCCTTAAAGGTTCCGGTTTGCATAAAACCGAGGTCGCGTACGGTTTGTAGGGTGCTGCGCACCCCGGCCGCCCGGCTGTCGTTGGCGTGGTTGTTGGCAGTTACCAATACATCAAATCCGGCATTCTTTA
>JAGWYI010000075.1 GCA_018969455.1 Bacteroidota bacterium
TGTTTCTGAGCCTGATCCTCAATGTTTTTGGCTGGATGCATATTTCAGGGCAGGAAACCACCATGCTGTTTTTACTGGCCTTTCTGGTGGGGTTTATTGCCAATTTTTACGTTCTCCGTTACTACCTGTTTCGACGCATCAAGTTGATTTACAAAATCATCCACCGGCATAAAATGCCCGCCGATTTCCGCCCGGAAAAAATTGACATGCAGCGGAACATTCTGGACGATGTGGAAAAGGAAGTGGATGCCTGGGCTGCTGAAAGTGCCCGCGAATTCGAAGAACTGGAACGTTTGGCTACTTACCGGCGCCGATTTATTGGCGATGTTTCTCACGAATTAAAAACACCCATATTCAATATTCAGGGTTTTGTGCATACCCTGCTTGATGGAGCCCTGCACGACCCGGAGGTAAATATGCAATACCTTCAACGAGCAGGCAGAAATGCCGACCGACTGGAAAAAATTGTGGAAGACCTCGAAACCATCAACAAACTTGAGTCGGGACAAATGGTGCTCGATTTGACCGATTTTGACATTCACGAACTCTGCGACGAGGTTTTTGCCGACCTCGAGCGAAGGGCTGAGGAGCGTCGAATCCGTTTGACATTCAAAGACGGGGCCAATCAGCACTACAAGGTTATGGCTGATAAGGAAAGCATTCGCCAGATTTTGATCAATTTGATTCACAATTCCATAAAATATGGACGGGAAGGCGGGATAACCAAGGTGAGCTTTTACGACATGGATTCCTTTATTCTGGTTGAGGTGAGCGACAATGGAATCGGGATCGCGGAGGAGCACATCAAGCACCTATTTGATCGTTTTTATCGGGTTGACAAGAGTCGCTCGCGCGATGCGGGCGGTACCGGTCTTGGACTCTCGATTGTGAAGCATATATTGGAGGCCCACAAACAAACCATCAATGTGCGCAGCGCACCGGGAAGGGGTACAACCTTTGGGTTTACGATTGAAAAGGCACGCTAGGCGCCGATTTTTCGAGGCCTATTTCTTGCCGATTTTAATATTCAATCAATAAAACTTTGGTGTTGTTGGTGCGCCGGCATTCGGCCACCGATAGAAAGGGGTCGAGTTCCAATACCAGGTTGGGTGAAAAGCGGGTCCGGTTTTTCAGGTTGACCTCTATGTCCCCTTGGAAAACCTGGCCGGGATTCAGGTATCCACGAAGGAGTTCCTGCCCGTTTTCAATTTGGACACTGCCTGCCAAAATAGCGCCCCGGGTGAGTCGGGCGCCACTTACAAAATACACCTGGATTCGGGTTTTTTCTTTGTTGTTGCCCATTCCGAGCAATTGCGCGGGTGCGGTTCCGATGTTGCGGATGATAAAGTGCACCCACATTTGGCGTTGGGTGTATCGGGTGAGGTATACGCTGTCGAACACCAGATCGGGGCATGCTGTAGAGTCGGGATTGGGGGCCAGGTCGGGAAACGTCAGGTTGAGGCTCACATGGCGTTTCATTTCTCCGGGGGCGAGTTTTATTTTTTGCTTGTAAAGCGCCTTTATAATCCAGTCGGAATGGCCGTGCAAGGCGATGGGAAGGGCGATGGAATCTACCTCCACGATCAATGTTTGGGGAGGCGGCTTTTCCGGGGAGAAGTCGATCGTTTTTTTTCCGGTATTTGCTATTTCACAACGCAGGTTGATGCCCTGGGTTGTAATTTGGCGGATTTCGAATTGAAACACCCCGAGTCGGTACCCGACATATTCGGAGCCGGATTGTGCCTGTACATGCGTAGCTAAAAGCAGGCAGAGGAGGCGCATGCAGCGGCGAAAAAGGCGCAAAACGGGTTGCATGCGCGGCTGCTTAGTGGGCGACAGCCAGGAAATTGACCGGGCGGTTGATGCTTTGTTCCAGGGAAATAAAGGATTCAAGGCGTTGAATTCCGGTGATTTTTTCAATTTTGTCATGTAAAACCACCCGCAGGTGGTTGGTGTCTTTGCAAACCACTTTCACCAGCATGTTATAAAGTCCTGTGGTATAATTGGCTTCCACTACTTCAGGAACCTGTGCCAGTTGGCTTGCAACAGCATCGTAATGCGAGCTTTTATCGAGGTATATGCCCA
The DNA here is from genome assembly GCA_018969455.1 of Bacteroidota bacterium. Classification (GTDB taxonomy): domain Bacteria; phylum Bacteroidota; class Bacteroidia; order Chitinophagales; family Saprospiraceae; genus M3007. The sequence continues at coordinate 2,086 of JAGWYI010000075.1, forward strand.
GAAAGGCATTTACTTTGTATCCAAGTTTGTGAAAATCAATCACAATGCTTGAACCCATTACGATGCCCATTTGTTCCATCTTTTTCATTCGAACATGGATGGTGCCGCTGGAAACAAACAATTGTTTGGCAATATCGGTGTAAGGCAATTTGCCGTCTTCAATCAACTTGGACAGAATCTGTTTGTCGAGTTCGTCGATTTCAGGTAGGTCATTCATAAGATTGCGAAGATGTGCGGGTGATGCCCGGGTAAGCATCGGATGATCGGATTTAAAAAAGGGCCTGAAAGGCCATAAAAGCCAAACACGGTTTGAATGACTTTATTCGAGGTCATGCTGCGCTGTTTGCTTGTAAGAAGGGCCAAAGGCCCTTTATACCATTCAGGAATTCGCCGAATAAAATGCATCACACTGTATTCGGGTACAAAGAACGTACGTTTTCTTTGAAAACTTTTAAGCGAAAGTTTAATTTTTTTAAATAAAAATTAAATTTTCTACAAAAAGCGGGCGTTGGCCTTCTTGTTTCCCGGCTTTTTGTCGGGATACTCCGAAAAATGCTTGCATTGGCTTTACTTTGCGGCGAATTGATGTCAGGAAAAAAAGATTGATCAAGGAAAATTATATGCTTTCAAAATTGCAGGTTCGATTGCCTTTGTTGTTTGCGCTGACCCTCTGTGTGGGGATGTTTATAGGGCAGCGTTTGCCCCATAATGCCCAGTTGTTTCAATATGTACCCGGCGCTGCGCCGCAAGCCATTGGAGAAACCCTGGAGGAAGTTTTGCGGTATATTGAGGCCCGCTACGTAGATTCTGTGGATGTGCAAACGCTTAAAACGGCTGCCATCGGGGAAGTATTGAAACACCTGGATCCGCATTCGGTGTACATTTCGCCGGATGAATTGCAGGCTGTGGAAGACGATATGAGTGGAGGATTTGAAGGCATCGGGATCGAGTTTTTGATGGTCAACGACACCATGCAGGTGGTTACACCCATTTCAGGAGGTCCATCAGAAGCGGCAGGCATTCTGGCAGGCGATCGCATTGTAAGCATCAATGATACCGTGGTTGCAGGCGTTAAGATCGACAACGGAAAAATATACCACAAACTGCGGGGAAAAAAAGGGAGTTTGGTGAAAATAGGCATTTTGCGAAGCACTGAAAAGCAATTGCGTTATTTTGACATCCGCCGCGATGTGATTCCGGTTAAAAGTGTGGAGGTGGCCTACATGCTGGATGCGAAAAACGCTTATGTTAAAATCAACCGCTTCAGTGCCAAAACCTACACCGAATTTATGGAGGCGCTGCGGCCCCTGGCGGAAGAGCAGGGCCTGCAGAATTTGATTCTTGACCTGCGCGGCAATCCGGGTGGTTATTTAAATGAAGCAACCGAGTTATTGAGCCAGTTTTTTCCTGCCGGAAAATTGCTGGTGTATACGGAAGGGCGTACAGAAACCCGTCGGGAGTATAAAAGCAACGGCCGGGTACGCTTCAACATTCAACAAATAGCGGTTTTGATTGACGAAGGATCGGCCTCTGCCAGCGAAATTGTGGCTGGCGCTGTTCAGGATCATGACCGGGGATGGGTCATTGGCAGGCGGTCTTTTGGAAAGGGCCTGGTGCAGGAGCAATACCCGCTTTCGGATGGAGGCGCGCTGCGCCTTACCATTGCGCGGTATTTCACTCCCAGTGGCCGTTCCATCCAAAGGGCATACGGCGATTTTGAAAACTACACGCACGACGCAGAAAAGCGGCTCGAAAACGGCGAGTTGAGCCATGCAGAATTGTTTAAACCGGCCGACTCCACCCGATATTACACCGGATTGGGCCGCGTTGTATTTGGCGGCGGCGGCATATCACCCGATGTATTTATCCCCATTGATACAGGCGAGCTCAACAACGGTTTCGTGCTGGCGCGCCAGCGTGTAGGCGAGTTTGCGGCGCACTGGATGGAAAGCCATCCCAAATCTGAGTTTCCCGATGAATTGAATGTATTTTTGAGCGCTTACACGGTTTCAGATGCCCAGTTGCAGGCATTTGAGCAATATTGCGCCCAACAACAGGCAAATATACCTGCCGCGGTGTTTGCGCAACACAAACCGGCGCTCAAATTGCATATAAAAGCCCGAATTGCGCGTATTTTGTTTCAGGACAGGGGGCAGTATGCGGTGTACAACAGCGACGACCCGGCCGTAGAAAAGGCAGTGCAATTGCTCAATACGGGTTCGGGGCCCACACGGTCTTCTCATTAAGTTTCTTTCAGTATGGCCAAGAAAACACCTGCCCAAACGCCCAAAAAGCATGTTCCGCCACCTGCGTCCAAGCAGGCGAAGTATTCGGATCTCTGGAAACCTGCCGTTTTCATGTTGTGTATTTTGTGCCTATGTTTTTGGTTGTACCAGCCTGCACTGTCGCACGATTTTACCAACTGGGACGATGCGGTATATGTGACGGAGAATCCGATGTTGATGTTTCCCAACCCTGCCAACAAGCAGGCCATTTGGAAGGAAGCGGTATCCTTGAATTATCATCCACTCACGATGTATAGTTTGTCGCTCGATTGTCGCCTGACGCGTCCGGGAGCCTTGCCGCCGGCAAGACCCTTTATTGCTACCAACCTGTATCTTCATTTGTTCAATACCTTACTGGTGTTTGTGTTGGTATGGAGTTTGAGCGGTTTTTGGGAGGCGGGGGTATTGAGTGCGGCCCTTTTTGGCATTCACCCAATGCATGTGGAGTCGGTGGCCTGGATTTCGGAGCGCAAAGATGTGCTGTACGGTTTCTTTTTTCTGTTGTCGCTGATTGCCTATTTGCCTTACGCGCGCAGGGGCGGGCGGCATTGGTACTTGCTTGGTTTTTTGTTTTTTGTATTGTCTTGTTTATCGAAGGCCATGGCAGTTTCCTTGCCTTTGGTGTTGTTGTTGCTCGATTTTTATGAGGGGCGTTTGTGGAAAAACGGCAAATGGGCGTGGTCAGTTGTTTTGGAAAAAATCCCGTTTTTTGCGGTTTCTGTCTATTTTGGATTGTTGGCTGTGCAGATTCAATCGAATGGGGCCTTGGCTGATTTCAAGGTGTTTACCCTGTTTCAGCGTTTTTTGTTTGCCTCTTACGGATTTGTTCAATATTTATACAAATTTTTCGTTCCATTTCCGCTTACCACTTTTTATCCATATCCGGATGAAATAAAGCAGGGCACTGTTCCGGTATCCTATTATTTCTATTTACCGCTGGCCCTGGGCATTTTAGGTACGGCTTTGTGGTCGATGCGGCGCAGTCGTTTGCTGGCTTTTTCCGTTGGATTTTACTTTTTTACGGTGGCTTTTGTCCTGCAATTTATTTCGGTGGGGGTGGTGATCATGGCCGACCGGTACACCTATTTGCCCTACATTGGTGTTGGATTTTTGGCATCCATGGGTTTCAGTGCGCTTTGGCGGCGTGATTTGGGGCGTTTGAAGGCACTTCAATGGCCCATTACAGCCCTGGCGGTGTTGTTTTTGGGTTTTCTGGCCTGGCGCACCCAGGCACAGGTAGGCGTGTGGAAGAACAGCGAAGTATTGTGGACCAATGTGTTGAAGTATTATCCGAATGCAACGGAAGCATACAAGTCGCGCGGGAATTTTTATGGGAAAACGGGAAGATTGGATTTGGCGATGCAGGATTTGCAAAAGGCGGCCGATTTGGGTTCGAAGGATGCGGGCGTATTCAATGGATTGGGGAATTGTTATGGGAGTAAAGGTTTGTTAGACAAGGCATTGGAGGTGTACACCCAGGGGATTGCGTTCAATTCGGACAATGGAGAGTTGTATTTCAACCGTGGCATCACGCATGCGCGCAAGGGTGCGTTTGCTGAAGCGATTTCGGATTACGTGCAGGCTTTGCCCAAGTTGCCAGCCAAGAAGTACGATATACTTTCAGCGCGGGGGTATGCTTATCTTAACAACAAGCAATACCCGGAAGCGATTGCCGATTTTGATCAGTTGGTGGGGAATTCGACTGCGACTGCCGATGCTTATCAAAACAGGGGGATTGCCTATTTTAATTTAAAAAACTACCAGGCTGCCTTGCGGGATCTTGAACAGGCATCGCGTTTGGCGCCGAATGACGCCAATATTCAAAAAAACATTCAAGTGATTCGATCCCTGCTGGGCAAATAAGCGGATTGGTTATTTGTACCGCTCGTTTTGTACAGGCGATACAGTCTAAATGTTTGAAAATCCCTATTTTGGAAGGGTCAGAAAGGCAGGTTTAGCGCTGTGTTCCTGTTTTATTGGGGAATAAAACCGGTGTTGCGCGGTTTTCGGGGCGGTTCAGTGGGATGTATGGGGCTGGTTTTGCGGGAATCGACTGCTTGTTGGGGCGTATTTGCATCCGATCCATCCTGAAAACGCACCTGGAGTTTGTATTTTCGGTTCATGGATCGCACCATAGGGCCCAGCATCAATTGCATGACAGAATCGGCTCTTATTTTGGCCTTATCCAGCACGTGTTCCTGTTCAATGGCTTCCTGTCGGAATTGTCGGCGCAATTCATTGAAGTTGTTGTTCATTTCTTCCCCGCTGATGCCAGCGAGGAATCCGACATCAAGTTTGTCTACCCTGGGGTATACTTCATGTGACAGGATGCTGGGTGGCGGAAGCGTAACAAAGACGACGCCTTTTTTAGGGCTGAAAGTGACGTCAAAATAATCGTCGAGTTTAAAACCTGCTTTTACCACACTGATGGCTTCTACCCGAATATCGGTTTGAGAAATAGCCAGTCCGAAAATTTTGTATTGCAGGCTTTTATCAATTCCGAGGCGGCTGCGCACTTCATAAGTTGCAAGTTCTGCAATTCCTTTTCGGACAGTTTCCTTAAGCATGCCGCGGGATGCGCTGAAGTCGAGGATTTCCGCTTTTTTCTTCAGGCGCTCCACCATAGGAGCCAGTCCTTCCCGGAGTGCGATTGCGCAGGGTTCTTCTACATTTTTGCCGGAGGCATTGTATCGGCCATTGCTGGTTTTGATCATGGAGGCCATGATCTGGGTGACCAAAAAGCAAGTGTATTTGCCCGAGACTTCATTAAAAAGTTGAACGGCCTGGTTGGCGTTGTCGTTGTACCAGTTTTCGTAAAAGGTGGCGGCTGTATCTTTCAGTGCGACAAAATCATTGAAATACAGGTCGCGCAGGTAAGGATGGTGCGTTTGGTAGGCGGGTTCAATTTTGCGTTTGAGGCTATCTGGCAGCGCCAGGCGGTTGGCGACGTGAAAGAGCAGCGACATGTTGAAATTATACACCAGATCGTTGAATTCCTGGCGGTATTTTTCCGGATTGGAGAGGATTTGGAGTGCGCTTTCTTCGTTGATGTTGGGCTGAAACTGGCTATCTACATAGGTAAGTCGAACCGATTTGGGTGTTTGGAACCAGGGTTGATCACCCCAGAAAGCACGATAAAGGACTACTGCGGCGAGCAGCAGCAGGAGCATTAAAACGAGGGGTCGGCCCATCATGGGGGCAGGCTCGGAGGGGGCGCTTGATCCGGGGCGGTAAGTCATACTGCGGGCGTGTTGATAAAACAGCGCTCAATTTCGCAAGAATGTTGGATAAGCGACGAAGGAGCGGCGCATTATTTGTCCCGATGCACCCAAATAATCGGATTATCCGGTTGCATCGGGACGTAAGTAGGGGCCAAAGAGAAAGGATGAGTGGGCGGGTTGTTCTTAACGGACGATTTCTGAGGCCCAGAACAGGCCTTATTCGTGTTTTTTCAGGTAGTTGAGCACCACTACCCGTGCATCGGAAGCTGCCGCTTCGTTGTAATGTTGTCCGCTGGGGTTGGCGAAGGCGTGGTCGGCATCGTATGGGTGTACGTCGACCATTTTACCGGCCGATTTCATATTTGCCTTCATTTTGTTTACGACATCATCGTTGATCCAGCGGTCTTGTTTGGCGTGGATAAACAACACATCACATTGGAGGGATTTGAGGGTTTCCACATTTTCTTCCGGCATGCCGTAGTACATGACACAGGCTTTGGCTTTTTCTTTTAGTGCAATAGCCGCTTTCATGCTCCATCCTCCGCCAAAGCACCAGCCCATGGTTCTGAAATTGGCTGCTTGTCCGGCAAAGGCTGCTGCCGCCTGGATGATGGCATTGGCACGGTCGGGTTTGCAGGCGCCCATAAACTGTCCGGCTTCATCGGCGGTTCTGGCCACCTTTCCATCGTACAAGTCGAGGGCGATTACATTTATTTTCAGGGATTTAGCCCAATCGTCGGCTTCTTTTTTAATTTGATCATTCAGGCCCCACCATTCATGAAACAGGAGGAGGTAATTGTTTCCTGCGCCTTTTGTTTTCACCACATAGGCATTTGCGCTGTCTTGACCGGTAACAGGGATGCGGGTCATGGCGCCATTCATTTTGTAGTCAATTTCGGTTGGAATCGTGTGCATGTTTCGGAATGCGGGATCCTTTGCGAATGCGGCGAATTCGGCATGTGGATCGTGGCACATGACATTTTGTTTGGTTTGCTGGCAAGCGCATAAAGCGAGCAGGCAGCATGACAGCAACAAGGTCCAATTTTTCATATAAAGATGTGTTTGGTTTAAAAAAATCGGGAAATGAGCGCCATGTTTTATTCCACAAACAGAACCAGTCCTTTTAAGTAGGAGCCTTCGGGATGATAAAGGCTAACCGGGTGATCGGCGCCCTGTGTAAGGTGATGTAAAACGCTGGCTGGTCGGCCCAGTTCCATTGCTGCCGAAACAATGGTGTGGTAAAACAGTTCACGATCTACTACTTGCGAGCACGAAAAGGTGAATAAAATACCGCCAGGCGCCAGGCGTCGCAGGGCCGCTTCGTTCAAACGTTTGTACCCTTGAATGGCGTTGTGCCGTTTGTCGAGGCTTTTGGCGTAGGCGGGAGGGTCAATGACCATCACATCGTACAGGGGCCCCTCATTTTTCAAAAAACGCAATACATCTTCGGTATAAGCGGTGTGTACGCCAGCATAGGGTTGATTTATTTCGGCGTTTTTAAGTGTCAACTCCATGGCTTTACCGGAAATGTCGACAGAGTCGACCCGGGCAGCGCCGGCTTGAAGTGCATAGGCAGAAAAGCCGCCGGTATAGCAGAATGCATTGAGCACCGATTTTCCAGGCACATATTGTTGAAGCAGTTTCCGGTTGTCGCGTTGATCGAGGAAAAAGCCGGTTTTTTGTCCGGTTTCCCAATCGACCAGAAATTTGACCCCGTTTTCCACCAGGGTGACGGGCCCGGATGGGCCATTGCCGATTAAATAGGTATTTTGTTGTTCTTCAGCGTATTGCGGGGGCAGAGTTTCCTTGCTTTTGTCATAAACGTATTGAATTGCGGTGTTTTTGAGTTCGAAAAGCGCTTCGGCAATAAGTTGTCTTTGGCGATGCATGCCAATGCTATGGCATTGCACAACAGCTGTTTGGCCGTACACATCGATAATGAGACCGGGAAGTCCGTCTCCTTCGCCGTGTGCAAGCCGGAAACAATTGGTGTTATTTTGTCCAATCAGCCTGGCTGCCTGGCGCAGGGCAAGTGCATTTTGCAATTTTTGTACCCAGAAATCGAGCGTATTGGGATTGGCTTTTTGAAAGCTGAGAATTCGGACGGCGATGCTGCCCTGGTGAAAATGGCCGATTCCCAGAAATTCCTGGTTTTTGCTGGTCACCTCAACCAGATCCCCGTCCAGGGGTTCACCTTCAATGCGGGCGATGGCGCCGGAAAAAACCCAGGGGTGAAATCGCCGCAGAGCCTGGTCTCTGCCAGATTTTAAAACAATTCGGTCTAAGTGCATGAAACGATCAAAAAAATTTGAATAGAGCGGTATTGCCAAATACCGTTTTCTGAAAGCAAAGGTACCCTTCCTTTCCATTTTTGGAAGGAAGTGGGGGTGAAGCTTGTAAAAACAATATTATGATCAATTTATTTGTTGGTAAAACAAACTTTTGTGTACTTTTCGCCGCGAAAAAGACCAGAAGCGCCATTGAATAGCTTTAATCTGTCTTTTAATCATATTTTTACGCTATGCGAATTCAATTTAGCCTCTCTTGTCAGAAAGGGACTATCATACCAATCAACTACCAATCGGAGATTTCGAATTGGGTATTCGCCGTTCTTTCAAAAGCCGGCGCGGAACTTTCTGCACATGTTCAGCAACTTGGTTACGACCTCAGTTCGCGCAATTTCAAGTTGTTTACTTTTAGTTCTCTGGCCATTTATCCTTATGAAATGGATCAGGTAAAGCAGGAATTCAGGCTGTTGGGCAATCAGGTTAAGCTGAACATTTCGCTGTATCTGGATGCGACTTTTGAGCAGCAAGTCATCCATTTGTTTCGGCAGTTGCCCCTTACCCTGGGTACCCTGGAAGGCAAGCCGGCGCAATTTGAAGTGAAGCACTGGCAAATCACCCAGCGCCCGAATTTTAAGGAGACCATGCAATTTAAATCGGTATCGCCTATATCGATTACAACGGTGGAAGAGATAAAAACGAACAATCCATATTTGTTGCCCGACAGTGAGGCCTATGATGTCAGTTTTTTCCACCATGCGGTACGACGTTTCAAGGCGGCCAATCAATACAAATCGCTGGCAGCGTTGAAATTAATTGATCCGGCTTTCCCTATGCAATATCGATTGATTGGACAGGCCAAATCTCGTTTGATCCATTTGAAGCCCAATCCGGATGGCATCAACCAATTGCGCGGATTTGTGTACGAGTTTGAGGTCAGTATGCCGCCCGCTTTGATGGAATTTTGTTATTTTGCCGGGTTTGGAGAATATCCACACCTGGGTTTTGGTTTTGTTGAACCCAAATAATCCGCTTCATTCCCTGTATCCGCTTAATTCTGGGCCACAAGGATGCCATCCTGTGTGGAAGATCGCTGAAATGCCAAACTCAACTTTTATTTCCATGAAGTCTGAATATAAGGCTCCATTTCTTGTTGTACTGTGTTCGTTTGTTCTGGCGGTACTTGCTTGCGGCGGATCAAAAGAAGATCCGAAAAACCGGACCTTGATTTTGGGACGTTGGGATATTGCGCAAGCCTTCCGGAATCAGAAACAAACAGAAACCCTCCAGGGTGTATACTTTGAGTTCAAAAACAGCGGGAAAATGATAACCAACCTGCCTGTTGGACCGGAGACGGAAGTAGATTACGAACTCAATCGCAATGTTTTACTTCAAAAAGGCCCCAAAGTGCTTGAGTACCAGGTTGAAACGCTTTCCGATTCGGTATTGGTTCTGGCCATTGAACTGAGGGGACTGCCATTTGAGTTGCATTTGCGTCGTCACCTGGATGCTCCGCAAGATACCTTGCAAGGCGGTTTCCCTGACACCCTGACGCATTAAATCTGTTGAAAGAACGGTATTGCGCCCCTGAAACAGCCAGGCGCCTGCTTTTTCGGATGAATCTTTTTTACCGGAGCCTTCCTCTCTGCTTGTATACTTTACGCCGCCAGATTTTGT
>JAGWYI010000076.1 GCA_018969455.1 Bacteroidota bacterium
GGCGCTGGCATCGGGGAAAACCTGAATGCCGGTGGCAAATTGAATGTGGCCGGTGATGCCAAAATAGGCGGAAATGCCAGTGTCACAGGCAATGCCAGCATAACAGGCGACGCAACCATAGACGGCTTTACCCGCATCAACGACAATGCCCGCATCACGGGCGACCTCACGGTAAACGGCGGCCTGTCGCTGGGTGCCGGAGCAGATGCGCACATCGACCAGGGCAGCAGCCTGGTGATCAACAACAGCACGGGTCCGGTACGCATCAAAGCCTCCGGTACGGAAATGCTGATTATCAACGATGTACAAGTTGAAGCCAAAAAACGTTTCATCGTGACCGGCGCAGATCTTGCCGAACGTTTTACAGTGAGCCCTTCCAATGACCTGAACAATGAGTCCGTTAAGCCGGGCATGGTGGTTTCCATCGACCGCGCGCATCCCGGCGCGTTGCGCCTGAGCAATTCCGCTTATGACAAAACGGTGGCCGGTATCGTCAGCGGCGCGGGCGGCATCCAAACCGCCATCGAACTCGGCCAGGCCGGCAGCATTGCCGACGGTCAGGTTTCTGTGGCCGTAATCGGTCGGGTGTATTGCTATGCCGATGCAACATACGGTTCCATTGAACCGGGCGATCTGCTCAGTACCTCCAATACCCCCGGACATGCCATGAAAGTTACTAATTTCGATTCTGCACATGGCGCCATTCTGGGCAAAGCCATGAGCGGACTTAAAGATGGAAAAGGATTGATCCTCGTGCTCATCAGCATGCAATAGCTGAACGCACCTTTCATTTCACCAAAAAATCCTTTTTCATGAAAAAGATCTTATCTACCATCTGTCTGTTGCTGTTTACCTTATGGTTGGCGACAGGACAAGATCTCATACAAAACACCCAATTGGGACAGGCTGCAAGCCCGGCATCAGAACAGCCCAATGTGTTGGCGCAGTTAATCCAGGACCGAAAAGACCAGCAAGCCACGTTTAAAAGGGTTGCGCTCTTTCAGTTCGACCTGGCTGCCCAAACCAATGAATATCGGGAAAATGTATCCAAAGCTGTTTTTTTGAAACTTTCCCAGGCGCAACTTGCCGCATTTTGGGAAAATCCTTCCCGGGATATTCGGTTTGAAATTCCGGTTACTGCGACCCAAAAAATCACCCTCGAACTGACGCAGGTAAGCATCGCCGCACCCGGTTTCAAGGTAAAAACCGCTTCCGGCAGGGTTCTGACCGATGGATTTCCGGGCTTGTTTTACCGGGGCATCGTTCGGGGCAATGTGCAATCGCTGGTTACCCTTAGCATTTTCCCTGATGAACTCCGAATCTTGATTTCCGACAATGCGGGCGCCTATGTGTTGAACGCCCTGAAAACCCGAGAAAACCCGCTTGCGTATGTGTTGTACAACGAGCGGGATTTGACCTCGCATTTGGAAGCATTTTGTGGCACGCCGGAAACAGCCTCCGAGCATCCCGAGGTACACAAACCCTCGGAACAAGGTTTTTCTGTTGCCAGCAAATGCGTTCAAATATACATTGAAAGCGATTTTCAACTGTATAACGCCCAGAATTCCAATGTTTTGAATGTAGTTACCTATATTTTCAGTCTGTTTCACGAATCGGCCACCATTTACGCCAATGAAATGGTTTCAATTGAAATATCCGAGATTTTTGTTTGGGACCAGGCGGATCCGTACACAGGGGTGGATTGCGGGGATGTGCTGCCCAAATTTGTCGCCAACCGGCCTACATTCAACGGGAATCTGGCGCATTTGATCAGCTCAAGGTCAAAACCGCTTTCTGGCGGCGGTGTTTCTTTTTGCGGACTGGCATTCGGCATTGGCGGCATTTGCGGGGGAACCTCAGAGCCAGGCCCTTATTGTGTGAGTACGGGTTTATCCACAGTCGTAAGTGCTTTCCCAACCTATTCCTGGAACTTGAACGTGTTCACCCATGAAATGGGCCACGTGATGGGATCCTGGCACACCCACCGCTGCGTTTGGAACGGGACAAACACCCAAATTGACGATTGTGGCAATGTAACGGCCCAGGCGGCGGGCAATACCCCGGAAGGGAACAGCTGTTTTGATCCCATGAAGCCGGTTACGCCTGCCAACGGTGGTTTTATTATGAGTTATTGCCATCAGGGCGGCTCTGGTTCGTTTATGAACTTCAGCCTTGGGTTCGGGCAACAATCCGGCGATTTGATCCGATCTACCCTCATGAGCGCTTCCTGTGTGTCGGCGCAGTGCAATTGTACGGCATTTGTCAACCGGACGGTAAACGGAGCGCCTATTGCTTCGGCTGTTTATCTGGCGAGCAATAGCATCAGTTCATCTGGCGATGCCAACGCAGCGACCAACAACATTGTAGTTTTTCGTGCGGGAAGTTTAATTGAACTCACCCCTGGTTTTGAAGCAACGCCGCTTTTTATTGCGGAGGTGATTCCCAATTTATGCAACGGGCCCTGGCCCGCTGCCATGGGCATACCCGATGAACGTCAGGAGACAAACGGCATAAACTATCAAAAGGAGGGCGACTTTGAATTGTTTCCCAATCCTGCTTCTCAGTCGGTCACCCTGCAATACCAGCTGAGACAGGCAGAAACCATTACAATTTACTTGTTTAACAGCCTGGGCAGCTTGGTTGAAACCATTGAGGATCAGGATCAACAGCCCGCCGGGAATTTCTCCCGTCAATTGGAACTGACCCATTTGGCAGCGGGCATGTATTATGTGGTGCTACAAACGCCCCAACGGAAAATGGTGCGGTATTTTGTTTTGAATCCTTAAAATCAAAGGCATCGTTCGAGCGGCTGGTGTTGAGGTAGTACTTTTTATACTTTACACCGCCAGATTTTGTGCAAACGATCTTTATAAACCATTATAAATCATCGTAATCCATCCTGATTTATCTACAAAATCCGGCGAATCCTGGTATACTTCCTCATAGGCAACTAGCGCTTGGAATGACAAAGAGCGCTGCCTTTTTTAGCGAGGAACAGAATAATACAGGCGAGTCTGTCAAAATCGGTTTCCCAGTCGTATTTCGATGCTTAGACCGATAAATAGCAGACTCGCCTTTATCAAATTACCCCAGATATTCAAGCAGTTGTGGCCAATCAATTCCCAAAATTTGCGCCTTTCATGATTGTGGCGCAGCCATGGAGGAACCCAAACAAGCATGCAGCCTGAAGTTTGGCAATTGAATCAGTCCATAGTGTATCCTATCCATCGATTTTTAGGACTTGACAACATAGATGCGCCGCAACAAAATTTCGTTGCCCACATTCATTTTTATCAGATAAAAGCCGGAGCGTTGGCCTTCCAGATTGATGTCCTGAAAATGTTCGCCTTGGGTTTCAAAAGCGTGATAAGTTTGCCCAACCCGGTTGCCATTGGGGTCGTACACTTCGATGGTAACATCAGCATCTTCCTCGAGTTGGTATTGAATCTGGGTGTAAGTGCTAGCGGGGTTTGGAAAATGGTTCACCAGCGAAACCTTGACACCACCTGTGAGGTACTTACCTGGAACCAATATAGTATCAACTTTGTTGGAATTGTCGATGTTTTTGAAAAAATTGATTAGCTGGCAAAATTGTGAGGCACAACCCGTGCTGGGGTCGGAAATATACAAGCAAATGTTATATTGTCCGGCTTGGGTATAAGAATGCGTTTGCGTGGGTCCGTTAGCAACAGTACCATCGCCAAAATCCCAGGTATAAACAGTTTGAGGCGTCGTTCCGATAGAAAGGCTTTTAAAATATTTAGATTGGCCCGTTGTGGTGGCGGAGATAATCGTGTATTTTGCCAAACAAGTGGATGCATTGGATTGACCAACAGGCACCACTTTACAATAAGAAGTTGAGCAACCGTTGGTTTGAACGGTTGTCAAACAAACAGTATAGAAACCCGGCGCTGTATACAAATGTGTTGGATTGTGGTTCGTCGAACCTGTTCCGTCTCCAAAACTCCAGCTTACCACTGATGCATTGGACTGGGTGCTGCCAATTTCTTTAAATTGTACATTGTATGACCCCGCCGTCAGCTGATAACTAAAAGCAGCATTGCAATCCGCGTCTGTCAGGGGCGCCACTACAACGTTTTGGCAAAAAGACACCGTACAGGCATTGGTTCCATCGGAGGCCAACAAACAAACTTTGTACGTTCCTGGAGCCGCATAGGAGTGAGAAGGAGCCAAACCTGTAGTGGTTACACCATCACCATAATCCCAGGTATAAACCACTGTAGCAGACGCTACACTCAAGTTTTTAAAATCAACAGTGAGGGTGTTCGGTACCTGTTTGAAGGCAAAATTGGCTTGACAGGGCACCTGGGCCATCATAGAACTGCTCAAAAGCATACCTATGAGAATTCCCCAAAAAATCAAATTTTTCATGTTCGAAGGTTTAATTTTATTAAATGTTGTTGTTCGCCACGTAGATATTTCGCCAAAAATACACATTTTATCCCAATCCAGATTCCAGGAATGCAGCAATTGACTAAAATAGGCTGAAATAAATTACATATTTATTAAATATCTTATCTTCCATCAAATTCTCTACAAACTGCCAGTCGTTCGACCCAATTCCTGCCAAATTTTACCCAAATAATACACCAGGTCGCCCGCAAGCAAAGCCTCCTGGCTCAACACTGCGGCCGCCCGGTCCCCCGCTCGCCCATGCGCCCAAACCGCAATTCGACAGGCATCCAGTGGTGTGTACCCCTGCGCCAGCATTCCAGTAAGCATACCGGTAAGTACATCGCCCGATCCGCCTGTGGCCATACCCGGGTTGCCCGTACTGTTAAACCAGCAGGTTCCATCAGGGGCAGCGATGACCGTATGGGCGCCTTTTAACAGGATAAATACACCGTGCTCCTTTGCCTTTTCGCGCAACAAGTCCAACCGTTCAAAATCATGGGCTGTCCGACCGAATAAACGCACAAACTCTCCGGGATGCGGGGTTAAGATCGCGTTTTGGGGCACCAAAGTCCACCAATCTGGATTTGCTGCCAGAATATTCAGGGCATCTGCATCCAATACCAGGGGCACACGCACCGTTTGGAGCAATCTTTTCAACATTTCAGCCGTTTCTGGCTGCTGTCCAAGTCCGGGGCCAATACCCAAGGCCTTATAGGACATCAAATCGGGAAAATCTTCCACATGATTTGGGGAGAGACTGGTGCTGCACATGGCTTCCGGTAAGCCTGTTTGTATGATGGTGTAACCGCAAGCCGCCGTGTGAACCGTAAGCAGTCCCGCGCCTGTACGCAGGCAAGCACGCGCAGCGAGCAAAGCGGCGCCAATCTTTCCAAAACTGCCCGCCAACAACAGTGCGTGGCCAAAACTGCCTTTGTGGCTGAATTTTGCCCTTTTTTTAAAAATGCCGCGTATTTCAGCCTCTGCTAAATAGTAAAAAGGCGTTTCGGTTTCCTGCGCGTACCCAGGATGCAAACCTATACTTGCGATTGACCATTCCCCCACCCGATCGGCATTCTCGGGGAGAAAAAACGCCAATTTAGGGGTTTCAAAACTGAAGGTTCGGGTCGCGTGTACGCAGGCGCCTGTGCTGGCACAATCGGCCATTAACCCGCTGGGGAGGTCAATGGAAACAATTGGGATGGAAGTTTGATTCAGAAACTGGAGGAGTTTTGTCCATTCTCCTTCCAATGGCCTATTGAGCCCGGCGCCAAACAATGCATCAATAATTACCTGAGGACTGCCCTCCCAACCAGTATTTAAGCAATCAAAACCCTGCACCACTTCTACCGATTGGGGTAAAATTGCACGTTGGGCTGCAAAATCTGCCGAAACCCGGTCTGAAAGTGTACAAACAAATACCTTTACCGGATACAATGCCTGACGGAGCATCCGTGCTACAGCCAAACCGTCGCCCCCATTGTTACCCGGCCCCACAAATACATACACAGGAAGCCTGTTGTCGGGAAAATACTCAATCAACCAATCGGTAAACACGCCGGAAGCGCGGTTCATCAATTCCAGGGAGGTAAGGGGTTCGTGTGCAAGGGTGTAAGCGTCCCAGGCGCGTATCTGGTTGGCAGAAAATATTTTCATTCGTTTCTTTATGACAAACCAAATTTTCAAAGGCCTAAAAGTAGTGGAATTTGCCAGTGTTTTGGCTGGTCCGGCCGTCGGGATGTTTCTGGCCGAACTCGGCGCAACTGTGGTAAAAATAGAGAACAAAACGACGGGCGGCGATGTCACCCGCAGCTGGAAACTGCCTTCCGAAGATCCGGAATCGCCCATTTCTGCCTATTTTTGCAGTGTAAATTGGGGCAAAAAGCATGTTTTCCTGGATCTAACCGAGCCGGAGGATCTTAAAACGGCTATGGGGTTCGCCCTCGAAGCAGATGTGCTGATTTCCAATTTCAAACCTGCTTTTTCTGAAAAATACGGACTCGATGCCCCCGTTTTGCATCAAAAAAATCCGGGCCTGATTTACGCGCAGTTGTACGCCTTTTCCGATCCGCACGACGAGCGCCCGGCATTTGACGTGGTGCTCCAGGCCGAGGCCGGATTTATGTACATGAACGGCGAACCCGATCGCCCGCCCGTGAAAATGCCCGTTGCACTAATCGATATTCTGGCAGCACACCAGCTCAAAGAAGGCATTTTGCTGGCTTTGTACCAGCGCAGCACAAGTGGATGCGGCGCTTTGGTGGAAACGTCCCTGTTCGAAAGCGCCCTGGCTTCCCTGGCCAACCAGGCCGGGAACTGGCTCATGGCCGGACACATTCCGCAGCGCATGGGCGCCCAACACCCCAACATTGCCCCCTATGGCGATATGTTCGTGTGCGCCGATGGCAAACAAATCCTGCTGGCTACCGGCACAGAAAAGCAGTTTCGCGTGTTGTGCCAGATATTGGATCTGGAAAACCTGCCCGAAGACAAAGATTATCAAAACAATACAGCCCGAGTGGCCCACCGGCATGCGCTCAACCAACGCTTGCAGGAAAAAATCGGCATCTGGAAACAGGCAGATTTACTTGAAAAATTGCACCAAAATGCTGTCCCGGCAGCGCAAATACGCAACATGCAGGAAGTTTTCGAACTTCCGGCAGCCCAGGATATGATACTCCGGGAGGGCGAAACGCAGCGGGTGAAAACCCGGGCATTTCGCATTCGAACCGTTTAAAACAGGATTCAAAACTTTGACCCAATTCCATTGTTTATACTTTACCCCGCCAGATTTTGTTCATAACGATCTTTATAAATCATTATAAATCATCGAAATCCATCCTGATTTATCCACAAAATCCGGCGAATCCTGGTTTAAAACACATTCAACATTCATTTATCCAGCATCGTGAATAAGGAACAAATACTCAACGCCCTGCGCAAGGTGCGCGACCCTCAAACCGGGCAAGACCTCGTAACGGCCCGCATGGTGGCCGATGTAACGGTTGAAGACAAGCACATCAACATTCAACTGGCGCTGCCCAATCTGCAAATGCAGGGCAAATCGGAATTGAATTTTGCCTGCATGGAAGCCGTGCAATCGGAATTTCCACAGGCGGATGTGAACGTGCATTTCGTGGCACGGGCGGCGGGCATACAGGAGCCGCACAGCGTGGTGCCCCACATCAAAAACATCATTGCCGTTGCTTCCGGCAAAGGCGGCGTGGGCAAAAGCACCGTGGCCGTCAATCTGGCCCTCGGATTAAAGCAACTCGGCGCCAAAGTAGGACTCATGGACGCCGATGTATACGGACCCAGCATTCCCACCATGCTTGGGTTGACCGGTCAGCGACCAAAAGTAAAAGATGTAACGGGCAAAATGAAAATGGTGCCCCTGGAAGCGTATGGCATGCAGAGCATCAGCATTGGCAACATCATTGAGCCCGATCAGGCTGTGGTGCTGCGCGGACCGCGGTTGGCGGCGGTGATCAAACAATTTTTCAACGACGTATTGTGGGAGCCGCTGGATTTTCTGGTGGTCGACCTGCCACCCGGCACAGGCGATGTGCAACTTACCCTGGTGCAAACCGTGCCCGTAACCGGCGTGGTGCTCGTAACCACCCCGCAGGAAGTGGCGCTTGCCGACGCAGTAAAGGCAATGAACATGTTCCAGTTGCCCCAAATCAATGTGCCCGTGCTGGGTGTGGTAGAAAATATGGCCTGGTTTACCCCTGAGGAATTGCCCGACAACAAATATTATATCTTTGGTCAGGGTGGTGGCAAAAAACTGGCCCACAGCAGCAATTCGGTGCTGTTGGGCCAGATTCCCATTGTTCAGGGCATTCGGGAGGGCGGCGATACAGGCACGCCGGCTGTGCTCAAAACCGGAACCCCGATGTCGAATGCGTTTTTGGAGGTAGCCAAAAACACCTTGCGGCAAATTGCAGTGCGCAACGAGCTGCTGGAGCCCTCGCGGGTGGTTCAATTGGGAGAATGATTATTTTTTGGGCAAATACCAGCCCAGCCAAATGCCCAGCAGGCCCCATTGCAATACCCAATCGATCAAATATCCGCCGGTTTTATTTTCAAACCAGATGTTGTCGAGGTAAGGAATGGTGAAATATGCCATGGCCCCTACTGCCAAAGCGCCAAGCAGGGCTGTTTGGAAGGTCAGTCTGGCAAACTGAAGCAGCAACCAGCACAACAAAAACGCCGTCAACAAATCCACAGCCAGGCCCCTGCTCATGTTCAGGCCCATGTTAACATGAAACGACTGATGATAGGAAACAATGGCCCAGGGCTTGTTGATGTTGTTGTTCATAAATGCTTCCTGCTCCACGGAGCTGGCGCCCGGCACAGGTTGCGGGATTAAATAAGTACCGTTTTCGCTCAGATTTTGGGTTAAATTTTGCAGGATGCGTTCCTGGTTGGGTGTGTATTGCTGGTTGTTCTTGTGGAAATTGAGCAGGGCCCAGGAAAGGAATTGGCAGAAAAACAGGATAATTCCGCCAACAGCGGTGGCAATAAGTTGTTTTTTCATTGGAAAGACAAGGTTTAGGTTAATGAAGTGCTGGGCAAAGATACCAATTTTTGTTTTAAAAAAGAAGCAAACAGATAAAAAACCAATCCGGACGGAAGAGTAAAATACATTTTGTTTTAAATTTTAAAATTTAGCCATATCTTTGCACCAAGGACATAAAAACCTTAATAAATCTGGTTCATGACATCTCCACTGATTATTACCAATTCCATTGCAATTCATGCTGCTCCTGAGCAAGTATGGGATGCGCTTGTAAACCCTGCCAAAACGAAAATGTACATGTTTGGCTGTGAAACAGTGTCTGATTGGGTGGTTGGCAGTCCGCTTTTATGGCGTGGTGTATACGAAGGCCAGGAAATGGTATTTGTTAAGGGCAATATTGTCGCGTACAATCCGCCGATGTGCCTGGCTTACACCACCTTTGATCCCAATTCGAGCATCGAAGACATTCCTGAAAACTACCTTACGGTTACCTATTCCTTGAGCGGCGACCCAACTGAAACCATTCTGACAGTCACACAGGGCGATTACGTGACAGTAGCCGATGGAGCACGTCGTTACAAAGAAAGTTCCAACAACGGCGAAGGGTGGAACCCCATTCTGGTCGAAATTAAGAAATTGGTAGAGTCTTTGTAAAACGCCCGGCGTTCCCGTAAAAAGTCGTACCTTTGCGGCGTTTTTAAAAAACCGGGATCCAAACCATGCTTAGTGTAAATAATGTTGCCGTTCAATTCGGGAAGCGCGTGCTTTTCGATGATGTGAATCTCAAATTTGTAAAAGGCAACTGTTATGGGGTCATCGGCGCCAACGGCGCCGGAAAATCCACCTTCCTCAAAGTGCTTTCCGGCGCGCTGGAAAGTACCCGTGGCAGTGTCGACATCACGCCTGGCGAACGAATGGCCGTTTTGAGCCAAAACCACTTCGCTTTCGACGAATTTCCCGTGCTCGACACGGTCATCATGGGGCACAAACACCTTTATGACATCATGAAGGAAAAAAATGCCATCTACGATAACCCCGACGCCACCGAAGCCGATTCCATGCGCGCTGCCGAACTGGAAGGTGAATTTGCGGAAATGAACGGCTGGATGGCCGAAAGCGATGCCGCCGAATTGCTGTCCAATCTCGGCGTTCATGAATCCTTGCACTACAACCTGGTGAAGGACCTCGATGGCTCGCAACGGGTAAAGGTATTGCTCGCTCAAGCCCTCTTTGGCGCACCTGACATCCTGCTCATGGACGAACCGACGAACGACTTGGATGCCGAAACGACAGACTGGTTGTGCAATTTCCTGGCAGATTACCAAAATATTGTCATCGTGGTTTCCCACGACCGGCACTTCCTCGATATGGTGTGCACCCATGTGGTGGATGTGGATTTCGGCAAAATCAGGATGTTTACGGGCAACTATACGTTCTGGTACGAAACCAGCCAGTTGATGGCACGTCAATTGGCAGATAAAAACAAAAAAGTAGAGCAAAAACGCCAGGAAATGATGGACTTTATTGCCCGTTTCTCGGCAAATGCCTCCAAATCGCGCCAGGCTACCAGCCGCAAAAAAGCCCTCGAAAAACTCGACCTTAACGAACTGCAGGTTTCCAGCCGGAAATATCCCTACATCAACTTCAAACCGGAACGCGAACCCGGTGATGTCATCCTGGATGTGGAGCGACTCTCTAAGAAAAATGAAACCGGAGAATATCTTTTTAAAAACATTTTCCTGCGTTTCAATAAAGGTGAAAAGATTGCTGTGCTCAGCCGAAATGCCCTGGCCGTTACTGCGTTTTTCAACATACTCGCCGGCGAAGACCGGGATTTTGAAGGACAGTTCAGCTACGGAAAAACCATTTCCATCCAGTATCTGCCCAACGACAACAGTGCCTATTTCTCCGGTGATCAGGACATGAACCTGGTCGACTGGCTGCGTCAATACTCCAAAGAAAAAGACGAATCCTTTATTCGCGGTTTTTTAGGTCGGATGTTGTTTAGTGGAGAAGAGGTATTCAAAAGTTCCGGCGTGTTGTCGGGTGGTGAAAAAGTGCGCTGCATGATGTCAAAAATCATGCTTTCCAACCCCAATTTCCTCATTCTTGACGAACCTACCAACCACCTCGACCTTGAGTCAATCACGGCGCTCAACAACGGCATGCAGGAATTTACCGGCAACATGTTATTTACCTCGCACGACTACCAGATTCTGGATTCAGTGGCCAACCGAATCATCGAAATTACACCAAATGGCTTAATCGACCAGTCTATTACATATGGGGATTATTTGCATAGCGACAAGGTGAAAAAGATGCGGTCTGAAATGTACCGAGATGCAGTTTCGGTGTAATTTCAACTACTTTCACCGCCATCATGTCCCTGTTTTTGTTTTGTGGTGCGATGGCACTGCTTCTTTTGCTTATTTTTTGATCAAACTGGACGCTTTATTCGCACTTTGGCTAACCCATATTCTGTACTATAATCCCAACCATTATAGGATGTACCCAACAAAAACGCCCCATTTTCTTCAAAAAATAAATCAATTTCATACATATGCT
>JAGWYI010000734.1 GCA_018969455.1 Bacteroidota bacterium
TGTCGAATAAAGTCATTAAGGGCGGCGCGGGTGTTTGGGGGCAAACGGTCATGAGCGCCCACCCGCAACTGGCTGTAGAAGATGTTGGGGAAATGGTGCGCTGGATTTTGACCCTGGGGGATCCGGCGAAAGTGAAGCAAGGAGTTTCGATTGCAGGCAATTATGTATTGGCAATACCGCCGGGTACCGATAAAAACAAAAAACCGGCCCCGGGGACCTTTTTATTTCAAACCAGTTACCGTGATCGGGGCAGCAGCAGCCAGGCGGCCCTCGAAAACAGCGCGGCGATTGCATTGCGTCCGGCATTCCAGCAAGCAGAAAATGCGGATAGTGTGTCGCGCGATGTGCGCACGTATCGGCCTTTTAATGGCGACACGGTGGTGCTGAACGAATTTAAGCACCAGAGTTTTTTCATGTTTAAACACTGTGATTTGAACCGCATTCATACCGTTTCGCTGGGATTGGGCACCGGGGATCATCTTTACCCTTGTCATGGGGGCATTGTTGAATTGCATTTGGATGCGCCAGATGGGCCTTTGGCGGGAAAAGTGGCGTTTGAGGTGCGGAATGTGCCGAAAAACATGGAATTTTCAGAAGTGCAGATCCCGATGGGGCTGGCTGGGGATGGAAGGTACCACGATTTGTATTTTGTGGTAAAACATGCGCAAAATCCGTCGGAACTGGCGCTGGCGGTGGATTGGGTGCGGTTTGAGTTGTCGCGATAGGTTGGGGGGCACCGCGGGTTACTCGGATTTACACAGATTTTAATGATGGGTGCGCCAAGTAGAACCTAGCGCCACCCTACTATTTCCGCCGCGCGTGCGTGTACACACAAGCGCGGCGGAAATAGTAGGGTGGCGTGCATGTGCTATTTATGGAGCGCCTTCCACAAAAGGTTTAAATTGCACCCCATTGATGCCCTCGGCTTCGATAGCCTCTTTTAACCGTTCAGAGATTAAAAATTTAGTGATGAGCGGTACAGAAAAAAAATCCTTATTGATTGATTGCTCATCAAGATAAACTTCAGCAAACCTAAGATAGGAACATTTATTCATGGTATTTTGAGCACTAAACTTCATGTTTTCAGCATGAAGGCGTTGCCTGATTTCCTCAATTTCGTGTGGACTTTTTATGATCTGCTCAACAGAGTTAGGCTCCTCCGCACTATCCACGATTTTAAATTTTGATTTTCGAAGATTGATAAAGGTAGCATATCGATGACTTAATCGAATATATTTATATGGCAAAATTTTGTCTTTGTGATTTACTGTTGCATCAACGATAACCCATTCGGGGCAATTAAAGTTACAGAGCAATTCAAAAAAGCGTTTACTGATTAACATTTCAGGGAACCCGATTGCCGCACCGCTGATCCAATCAGTTACTTTTGCGTGATATTTCAGTTTGAAATCATCTGCGTTCGTATATGGACTGCCGGTACCATTGGGCAAGAGCCCAAATGCAGCCCATGGCTGAAGTGCGTTATAACCGGCAAACATCCGGTCTAATTGAGGGTAATGTTTTCCGATTATTTTTAAATCGGAGGAAGCATGAATGGAGTAGAATTGCATGATTTACTTTATAGTTAGCGAGAAGGGAATATCTCTTTACCAAGCACCAAGATTCAAATTATCCCCATCATTAACCTGTAGAAACCGAACTCCAGATATTCCCGCTTCTTCAATTGCACTTTTCAAGGTTTGGGATATAATGGGAAAAACTACAAATGGAAGTATGAAAATATCTTTATCTATGCTGTTTGGATTTAGGTACAATTCCCTTAATCTCAGATAACGGCCCTTAGCATTTGGGTTTTCGG
>JAGWYI010000077.1 GCA_018969455.1 Bacteroidota bacterium
AGGTTGTAGGTGCCGCCTTTGAAGAAAGAGGCCGAGCAGAAACGGTCAAATCCCGCTGTCGTGCTGCTGCCTTCGTTCACCTGGGTGGCGGAACTTACTACTGCACCGGCGCGGTCTACGATTTTGTCGTACGCAAGGCCTGCGCCTTTTACGCTCCGGCTGTTGATGTCAACATCGAAGTACGACATCCGTGCGCCATTCAGCGACGTGCCGTTCGCCAACTGGTAAGCATAGCCCGCTGTGGCGCCCAATTCGTGGTTTACATACAAACGAACGGTTGTTGCGTCGCGTTTTACCGCGCCAACACCATCGGGAATGCCCACAGGAGTGTAATTGTTGAATGATTCGCCAATTGTGAACACCGGTGTCGTTTTCCAGGTGTCCAAACCTTTCAACTGGGCGGGGGCGGTGGTTTGAGCCATAAGCCCAACCGTACCCAGGCCCAAGCAAAAGAGCAGGCTAAAGAGAAGAGTTTTCAAGTTTAACATCATTTTGAAATTCATTAATGTAAAATAGAGGCGTTAAAATTATAGCATGACTATTCCGCAACAAGCAAAAGCCACTTTAAGGAATCATGAACAAATGGTTTCGTAATGGTAAAGTTGAAAAAAAACAGTGCTTTCATCAGTGAAAGGATTGTTATCTTGCGCCTGAATTGATTTTAAACAAATAATGTTTTGCGCTTATGAGAACCTGGATATTGTTTTTTCTTTTGGGGATTTGTACGACAACTGTTGCGATGGGTCAAAAAGCCGTATATATCCCTGCCTATTTGCGCGACACCAACACAGTGGATGGCAAACAATTTAGTCTGGATAAAACCTACCAAACCGAGAATTTTATCCTGATTTGGGGATCAACAGTGGGAACCGATCCGGCCAATTACGTCGATCCCGACTTGCGTTTTAACCCAAAGTCGGTGTTGGATACCATGGAGTTCATTTATACCCGCTTCAAATCCCTTGGGTTCATGGACGACAGCCCGGGCACCAATTTGAGCAAATACAAGGTCGTTATAGTCATTTACGGCACCTGGGGCCCTGATGGCGCGCAGGGATTTGCCAACGGCGGCGATGTAGATGGGGTTATAGGGGCCTTTTGGGTACACCCGAATGGCATACGCGACGGCGGAGTGGCTGCGCATGAATTTGCCCACAGCATGCAAGCACAGAACACCATTGATTACCGAAACACCCATGGATTGGGCGGCTCCTGGTACAATGCAGGCATATTTTGGGAAACCCACGCCAATTATATGCGGAATTTGATTTATCCCAATGCTGTTGGCGCCTGGGGCATGGATGTGTACCACCTGGAAACATGGGGAGACTGGAAAAACACCTATGAAAATTATCAGTTGTTGATGGCGCTGGCAATTTCCGAAGGTCCTGAGATGGTTTCGCGGCTTTGGCGGGAATCGGATAGTTTTGAATATCCGCTGCAGACATATAAACGCATCAACGGCTATTCCCAGGCGCGTTTCAACGACAGTTTGTACCTATATGCCCGGCGCATGGCGTGTTACGATTTTGACTTGTACAAGCTGGGTGTCAACTTCCGCAATGCCCGGCGGAACGATTTGATGTATTCTTTGCAATCGATTCATGCCACATACAATATTTTGCGGCGTATTCCTGGCAGCACCGACCGGTATGAAATGCCGATAGAGCAGGCGCCGGAAGAATTTGCTTACAACATTATTCCTTTACACCTGAATCCCGACAGTTGCGCGGCAATCGTCAAATTTAAAGGTCATACCGAAGCAAATGCCCATGCCGGCTGGCGTTATGGGTTTGTGGCAGCGCATCCCGATGGCACAGTCAGCCGCTACAGTCCGACATACCATGAGAACGAAGCAGAGATTCATTTTGCCCTGGAAGGCGACGAAAATGCGCTCTATCTGGTGGTAATGGGCGCCCCTTTTGATCAAATTACCACCACAGATACCAATAATACCTGGTTTGGCTACCCCAAGCATTTCCGTTTCCCGTACGAATTGAGCATCAAAGGCGCACTTCCAGAGGGTTTCCAAACGCCGGAAAACTTCCGGGCCCAACTCAAAAACGACGGTCATGTGCATGTCAACGGCGGCGGTTGGGTACAAAATTCGGCCAATGTAGCGGCCAGCGTATATGTAGGACCGCACGCGATTGTACTGGGCAATTCCCAGATTAGCGGTAATGTGCGCATCGACCACACCGCCATTGTGCGCGACGCCACCATTTCCGGAAATGTGCAAATTCTGGACAATGCGTTGGTTACGGGAGGCAATTACGCCGAAAATGCCATCGTGCGCGGGCATGCGTATGTGGAAAATGTACAAATGAAAGGCAATGCCCTCATTGGCATGCGGGCGGTTGTAATCAATTACAAGTTGTCGGGCACGGTGGAAGTGGGCGGCGATGTGATTGTGTACAACGACCAGGGCGATTGCGACAACGGGGTGCATTACCGACTTACCAATTATTACGACAACAAGTTTTTGGAATGCGATGGCCGTACCGCCGAGCATCCCGACAACAAGGATGTGAACAATACCTACAATCTGTTTACCGAATCACAGATGAAAGGCAAATGCAATTGCGCCAACCTGCCCGATTGCAATACGGTTTCGTCAACCCAGATGCCTCTGGCAATCAATCAATTAAGCATTTATCCCAATCCGGCATTAGAAACAGTTCAAGTGATTTTGCCGGAAAATGCCGAAATTGCCTTCCCGGCACGGGTGCAGCTGGCCGACCTGAGCGGGCGTATCGTGCGCACGCAGGTGATGGCGCAGGCGCAGGAAGCACTTGATTTGAGCCGCCTGGAAGATGGCGTTTATACGGTTCGTTTGGGCGATTATTTCGGCAGAATTGTCAAAATAAAAAATTGATTTTTGGCTCAATCCAGCCCAAACGAGCTCCATGAACACCGAACTTATCCTTCAAAATGTAGAAAAGCACATTCGGCTGGATGCTGCGGAGGCGGAATTTTTTGTTTCGCTTTTACAGGAAAAACGCATCAAGCGAAAGGACTACCTTTTGAGACAAGGAGAAATATGCCGAACCGAAAATTTCATTGTTCAGGGCTGTTTGCGGGCCTACTCTATAGACGAAAATGGATTTGAGCACATCGTCCTGTTTGGCATAGAAGATTGGTGGGTAGGTGATTTGTACAGTTTTTTAACACAATCACCTGCCCACTTTTTAATAGATGCCCTGGAAGACACTGTTGTACTTCAAATTTCGAAACAAAATCTGGATATTTTATACGATAAAGTACCCAAATTTGAAAGGTTTTTCCGGATAATTATTCAAAATGCCTTTATCGCCCAACAAAACCGCATCAATCAGAACTTGTCGTATACTGCCGAACAGCGCTATCTTGATTTTATCC
Organism: Bacteroidota bacterium; assembly: GCA_018969455.1. Taxonomy (GTDB): domain Bacteria; phylum Bacteroidota; class Bacteroidia; order Chitinophagales; family Saprospiraceae; genus M3007. Next base: position 3,379 of record JAGWYI010000077.1, read on the forward strand.
ATAAATATCCGCAAATAGAACAGCGGATTCCGCAAAAACAGTTGGCGGCCTACCTGGGCATTACCCCGGTATTTTTGAGCATGTTGCGAAAAAAACGCGCCACGGGTAATTTATTAAAGTAGTTGAATTTTTTCCGATTTTAAAGTGCCTTGCTTTGCCCTGTCTAACAAAAACATGGCAACAATGCAGATGATCATCATTTATCACAGCGGGTATGGGCATACGAAAATCGTAGCCGAACACATCCAAAAAGGGGCTCTCCAGGTCACGCCCGATGTCGGTTTGCTGTCTGTCAAGGAAGCATCCGCGCAATTCGAGTTCCTCCATCAAGCCGATACCCTGGTTTTTGGTTGCCCGACCTACATGGGGACCGTTTCGGCCGAATTCAAGCAGTTTATGGAGACGACAGGCAAGTTTTGGTACGCCCAGAAATGGAAAAACAAATTCGCGGCCGGATTTACCAATTCCTCGACCCTCAACGGCGACAAATTGAACACCCTCCAGCAACTTTCCCTGTTTGCCGCACAACATTCCATGCTCTGGATTTCAACGGGCATTTTGCCCAAATTTGAAAACGACCAACAAATGGAAGCGCCCAACGGGCTCGCCTCTTACCTCGGGCTCATGACTTTATCCGACAATGCCACCGGGGCGCCGAACCCGCCCAAAGGCCTTGAAACTGCCGAACTATTCGGGCAGCGGATTGCGCATATTACCCAACAATTCAAAGCATTAAACATTTAAATTTTATGAAAAATCTCATTTTTAAAACAAACAACGATTGGACGGGCTTCATTGCCAGACTTACCGTCGGCTTCATCCTGTTTCCACACGGAGCACAAAAAGCATTGGGCTGGTTTGGCGGATTCGGATTTGGAAATACGATGGGCTATTTTACCCAAACGGTACATTTACCCTGGTTGATTGCTTTTTTGGTCATTGCGGTGGAGTTTCTTGGAGCCATTTCGCTCCTGCTGGGTTTTGCCTCCAGGATTTGGGCGATCGCCGTGATCATCCTGTTTACCGGCATCATTTTCACCGCGCATACAGACAACGGTTTTTTCATGAACTGGCTGGGCAATCAAAAAGGGGAAGGATTTGAATACCATTTGCTTGTACTGGGGCTTTCGCTTATCGTGCTGCTTCAAGGGAGCGGCAGGTATTCGGTAGATGCGCGTTTGGTTTCCTGGTAAAATCCAATGCGTCCTGCGTTTGCGCGCGCAGCACTGATGCAGGACGCATTTTTGCCTTATTTATTCAGCAAGGCATCGGCAAAGGCCGTTCTGAATTCATAAAACACGGGCCTTAAATTGCTTTTGGCATCGGTTCCATAATTGATAAGGTAAGTAAAAGTAATGTCGTAATTGGGAAACCAAAACATGTCTGCGGTGTATCCGAGGTCACGGCCGCGGTGTCCGTAGGCGTATTGATCGGGCGCCCGTTCCAGAAAGTCTTTGAAAATACCCAGGCCGTTGGCGCGATGGGCATCGCCTTCAGGAGCAGTGAAAGTAAGCATTTGATCGAGCGTGGAGGTTTGTAATACCCGCTTTTCGCGCACCAGGGCATCGATAAATACCTGAAGATCATATACATTTGAATAAATGCCCCCATATCCGTTGCCGCTGCCGGTGTTGAAATTGGTTACATTGATAATGCTGTTGTTGTTGTACAGGTCAAAATACCCCTGGGCAACATTGTCGGGCAAAGCCTCGTGCCAATAGTAAAAGGTGTTGTCGAGATGCAGAGGAGCCAGTACCTTTTCCCGCAACAAAATGGCATGATCTACGCCGGTAACTTTTTCAATGATCATCGACAACAGCAAAAAATTGGTGTTGGAATAGGATACGCCTTTACCGTATTCAAAAACGGCAGGGTCATCGTACACAAATCGGATCAAATCCTCTGGTTCCCATTTTCTGGATGGGTTGTTTAGCACCGAAAGGTAAAAATTATTGTCAACAATGATATCGGCGATGCCCGTGGTGTGGTTGAGCAAGCTCCGGATGGTACTTTGCCGGGCGTTTTTCACGTGCTTCAACACATCCTGTGAAAGCCAGGGGCTAATGTTATTGTCTAACTCAAATTTGCCTTCTTCTACCAGTTTGAGGGTGAGGGTGGCTATGAAGGTTTTGGTCAGACTGGCCGCTTTTGACACCGTGCAAGGCGTCATGGGAACGTTTTGGGAAACATCGGCTTTGCCCGAAGTTCCAACCCAGATTCCATTGGCGTCGCGCACCAGCGCAGTAATGCCAGGGAGGCCTTTGGCGACATATTTGTCCAATACCGCCTGGTATTTGGCTGCATTGGGATGATTTGGGGTTGGAGCAAAAGAACAGGATGCGGTGTGATCAATGTCTGCTTTTTGGCAGGCAGGCGGAAACAACAGTCCGCAAGAAAGCAGGATAATCGCGTATAAATATTTGTATTTCATCGTCCTGAATTATTTAAAGGCTGGGAAAGGAAGGGTTACGCCTGCATGCAGGAGGGTATTGGGCAAAAGAGGAACATAACTTTTGACAAAAGGCATTTGCAGGTAAAATTGGTAATCGACAAACACCCGGTTTACCCAAAAACGCTCGGGCATGTTATAATTCAGCCCTAAAGCAGCGCCAGCCATGGCCTGAGGGCGCCCCCAATTTGTTTGCTTGGCATAAGCGCCGTTTTCGAGTTTGAATAATTCAGTTGCAGGGAAAGCATGCAAATACCCGAGCCCAAGGCGCAATTCGGCGCCGATGACTTTCCAGATCATTCGACGAAAACCGGTTTCGCTGTAGATCTGCAGGGTGGCTTGGGCATATTGATGGTAAGAAAATGCAAGTTTACCGGTTTGAAACCATTGGTTGGCGGCCGATTGATTGTATCTAAATTCGGCACCCAGTAAAAATCCCGGGTGCAGGGGTTTGGAAATAAATTGTCCAGGCAAGGAGGTGGCAGCATTAAAAACACCCGCTATAATTTGACGCCGCGGAGCCTGTGCCATGGCCGCTTGCCAATGGAGACCCGAAAAGCAAATCAAAAGGAAAAAAATGCGTGCAAAACGTTTCATTTGTATGGCTTATTTATTCCATACAAAGGATGGATTTTGTGTAAAAAAAACCATTGACGCAGGTCAAGAAAGCGGGTGATTTTAGGTTAAAATCAATCCTGAATTAACCACAAAATTCTATGCATCCTGGCACGAAACGACACGAACAACTGATTTTCAACACTATTCTTGCGATTTAAACCATATTTCCGTTTTTTGAAAAAGAACTTTTTTCCGGAATTCATCAGGAGATAAATCATTCAATAACTTCGGACCATTCGGACGAATGGTTTGGATTATTTGCTGAAATCGCTTTTCATTTTGATTATATTGGGAACTATCTGCGTATTCCGTAATCAACATCAGGTTGTAATTTGAAGTAGCGTCGTTGTTTACCGAAAGCACCGAATACCCTTTAATATATCCACGTTCAAGCGCTACATCCCGATATACTTTCCAATTATTTTCGTAAAAAAATAAGGCTTCGGCAAATTTGCCGTTTTCAATTTTAACGAAGTCAACCGTTGCAATGGCACCCTGCTTTTGGCCACTTGCAATTTTTGCAAAGGTTAAAAATGCTGCAACCAGCATGCATTTTGCGCGAGAAACATTCAATTTATACATATATTACACTTCTTTTTTCCAGACAAGCCTGTACGTAGCGAACTTATTTTCGCCGTCCGGAATTAAATTATGCGCATCCAAGTGTATAATCGTCCTTTTCAGGTCTTTTCCTATCCGTTTTGGGTACCACCCTGTGTTAATAAAAAGAACCAACGGTTTTGAACGCCACAGTTGCTATGTGTTTATTCCGGAGTGTCTGACCCCCATGTTCCGGACCTTTAACCCCCATGTGGATAAGTACGGTATAAATGCGGGGCTAGGATAGTTGGTTTAGTTTTTTTCGCCTGCTTTTTCCTTTCAATTCGATTCGGTGTGCCTTTGGGATGATTCGATCAAGGATTGCGTCAGCCAGTGTTGCCATCGATCCATTTTTTGGACCGAAATCTGGCACTTATAACCGTATAAATCCACTTCCAATGGGGGCAAATACGCCGGAATGTTACCAACACCCAAGGGGTCAAACCGCCGGAATGTTATGCACATTTTGGGGGTCAAAGGTCCGGAATAAGGGGGTCAGATCAAATCAGAACGAGGGGGTCAAACCGACCGGAATATACACTCAACATGCAAACCCAACAAAAAAACTGGGATTCAACGCAGGTGCTGCCGGCAGCCCTGGGGCGTTTTTACCCTCAGTTCCAATTACAACCGCATCCAACTGTCGGCGCCCTACCCCAGCATCGCATTTTGGCTGCTGGGCCCGAAAGCGGAGCTGCCTTTTACCCGAAAATTCTTTCTAAGCGACTTCTTTCAATACAATACACAAATAAACAATTTCAATATAAACACACGCCTGCAATGGCGTTTTGCGCCGGTTTCGGATCTGTTTTTTGGGTACACCGACAATTCCTTTGCCGAAATGGCGCCCTACAGCCCGGTGCGCTTTCTGGCGCCCAAAAACAAGGCGCTGGTGCTGAAAATGGTTTACTGGTTGAATCTGTGATCGAATGCCCTAATCCAGCTTCACAAACTTTCCGGATTTTCTAAAACGGGAATCCGCATGTATTTCCCAAAAATAAATGCCCGGAGCCAGTTTGTCGACCGGAAGCACTACCCCGTTCAATTGACCTGAAAATGAATGCTTTATACATAAAGAACCCATCGAGCTCCAGATCCATATTTCACCCGGACCTGTAAAGGCATCCGCTGTTTGAAAAGTAAGATGGTCAAATGCCGGGTTGGGGTACTCTGTAATGCCTTGTTGAGCGCCAACTGCTGTAAGCGATGATACCGGCCCGTTTATTCCCAGGGTATCGCAGGGACTTTCGCTGAAATCGTACAAGCGGAAATTCGGTATATTGGGCAAGGTTCTGACCGAAAAAACGGGCAGGTTTACGCCTTTGGCCTGAAATCCGAGCGTGTTCCCCCATCCTTCTGGATGATCAATGGTTGTGAAGTAATTGGTTCGATGCATGTGGTTGATCCACAAGCGCCCATCCGGAGCGGGTTGCATGTATTGCATGCTGATGCCCCAGTACAAATTCCAGGCAAATGCTGTATCCAGCTGCGGTGCGGATGCGGTAAGATCGGCCTGGAAAACCTGGGCCTGGGAACTTACAAAGAATTTGGTTCCATCCGGAGAAAACGCGGCGCCCCCACCGCCGACGGTTTCGGTGGGTCTATTTAAAGTTAACGGCTCGGATAATTGCCCGGTACACCGGTCAAAATTACATATCAGCACCTTACAGTTTTGAACTCTTGCCAATCGGTCCCCTTTGAATGAGAAGACACTGGATCCGATGCGCCTGCAATCCATCACAGGCCCGAGGGTGCTGCTCTGACGAAGCTGAATGCCCTGCGGCGAAACCAAAAAGAAATCATATTGATTGGAATTGTAATGCGGAATCATCAGCCACCAATCCCTTCCATTTCCATGCCTGACCGCCGTAAAGGGTTCCAGATCGCCCTCAAGCAAAATATTGTTCTTGGAAACGACGGCGCCCTTGCCGTTCTCCAGGGACATGTCAACAACGGTGTAATACAATGGCCCGAAAACATTTTTCCGTACGGGATCGTACTGAGACCCCGTGTGGAATAAATAATAAATATGGTCGTGCCCGGGCGCAGGGATGGCCATTGCTCCCCTTGGACTTACATACCCGGTTTTGCCGCACACCCAATCGTGAATTTTACCAGGATTCAATCCGTCTCCATTGGCCAGCACTTGTCCATCGGAACCGGCAATGTAGCAGCCGTTTGTAAAAAACAACAAATTCCCTGCAGCATCGCTCATGGAGGCAACCGTACTTTCGATGTTCATACCCAAATCCAAGGTGTCTAATTCATAGCCTCCGTTGGAGTCGAAGTGGATGACTACATTGTTGTACCCTTGTATTCCCGGGAGCTCATGCATTCCGGCGATCCAGTTATAGTCATATTTCTGCCCGAAAGCCTGACTGCAAACAACAAAAGCAAGGCAATAAAGCGTTGTTTTTTTATTTATCATGGTCTATTTCTTTGTTTTCTTTGGCGTTTTCCGCATTCATTGATTGAATTAAGCGGGTAAGGGGATTTAGCGGGTCATTTTCCCGGCTTTCAGGTTCACCTGCTTTGTTTTGCGTATCCTGAAATAGCGGAATGGTTCGTTGACGTTTTTGTGTTTCAGGCTGCCAGCGCGCCGCATCATAGCGGGTAGTTTCAAACCCGAAATTGCCCAGAACAAGCGGAATGGTGTCACAAGGTGAATTTTCCCAGGCGCCCAATCTGTAATTTGGAAGGTTGAAACAGGGCGCATCAATATATCTTGGTACAATTAAGCCATGCAATTGAAAATCGCAAGCGCCACCTGGTAGATTTGGGCTGTTGGTTACGTTCAAATTTGCAGTTGTCACAATTGAATTGGAATAAACTTTTTGATCCGGTCCCATCATGGACCATCCGGTTAATGTGTAAAACGGAGGAAAATGATCCGGCCAGTAATCGGTATGGACAATGGTATCGAGATAAGCATGAGCATCCAGCTCCTCTATGTCAATTTGACCCACAAAACGGGTATTTTGAATAAATTCGAAACGAGAATCCGGCGAATATATCCAACCTGCCATGTTGTTGTTTTTGGGTATGAAGCGCAGGTTTCCAAGTTCACCCGTACATCGGTTGAAATCCATTATTCGAATTCCGTCAATTGCCTGGCCCCTGGTATAATAATTTCCGTTTGGAGAAACAAAACACAATCCTGCTGATTCAGGTGGGAATGCTGGAACCGTGCCGATGTCTTGAACAAGCGCCGGATGGATTCCCGATGGATCAATCAAATATACTTTTTGCAAACCCGTATTGGCTACGGCGGTGATAATCCACCAATCCCTCCCATTCCCGTGTTTCACCGCTACGGTTGTGGTGAAATCGCCGGTATCCAAAACCACATTTTTGGCAACTACTTTTCCAAGGCCGCCGTTCGTATTCATGTCAACGGTTGTATAATAAAGCGGATTAACTTTATAAGATCCGGTATATTCCAGGCCCACGTGAATCATGTAATACTGATTGCTTTTCCCGGGAGCAGGAACAACCAAGCCAGCGTAACCCAAACTATAGCCTTTGTCCAATTGCCAGTCTGCCAATGAGCCCGGATTCAGTTGGTTTCCATTTTCCATCAACTGATGGTTTTTGTTGTATATTTTCACGCCATTGGAATAGAACAACAAAGCCCCGCTCGAGTCGCAACAGGAAACCTGAAACCCGCTAAAGTTCATGTTCGTTCTTATCGTATCGATTCTCGGAGGCCGAAAATTGAAATCGATGACAAATTTTCCGAAATAAGGGTTCGAAAAATCAGATTTATACCCCATGATCCATTGGTAATCGTGCTTTTGCGCGAAAGACACCATGCATTGAAGTAAAAAGAGGAAAAGTAAAGTTGTGTTTCGCATAATGAAAAATTGGCATGTTAGCCAGACCAACATGCCAATATTTTAAAATCTTTAATTAATGTTTGAGTATAAATGTTGAGGTGGACGATTTAAGGCCTTTCCCACTTACTGAAAGTAGGTACACTCCATCATTTAAATTCGAAATATCAATGGACTGACTTGTTTTATCAGTAACCCAGGATTTAACCAGCGTGCCATCGAATTTATAGATTTGACAAATGGTGGAAGAACCAGCATTTTTCATGTTGATGTTTAATAAACCTGAACTAGGGTTGGGATATACTTCAACAAGTATTTCTCCATTCAACTGATTATTGGATTCGGCATCACTTGAGTGAGATGCACATAACAAATCATCCTTATACTCTCCTGGTATTAATTGTCGCGCTAATACAACTGCCCATCCCCCATCATACCTACATTGGTTGGCTATACCATTTATCGCTCCAATTTGAGCGGAGTCGAATTTAACCTGATCTTCGACAATATATACCACGCGCCGCCACGATTTGTGCATGATAAATTTTATTAATAAATATGGAGAGACAGATTAGATTTGAGGTACCAA
>JAGWYI010000735.1 GCA_018969455.1 Bacteroidota bacterium
CTTTCCGGCAGCTGGCATATCTACCTTTTTTTCAACTGCTTGTCCGGGACCTTCAAACTTGAGCAAAATTGGCGTTGCTACAGAACACCATACTTTCAGGTGAAACTGGTTGTACTCCGACAAGTCGAGCGGTTGAGCCAGGTTGGGTACCCAAAACAAGCTGTAGCCGAATCCGGCGCCTTTGGTGTAAGAACCCACGAATGCGCTTCCGTTCACGGCATCGGGGCCGGGATTGGCAATAACGCCGTTGTAAACGCCGTCTGCGGCAGACCACGCCAAATCGGAGGCGCCGCCTTCAAAATCTTCGTACACCACCTGGGCATTTAATCCGAAGAAACCTGCTAAGACAAACAGGAGTAAGAGGATCGATTTTTTCATATAAGCTTCATTTAAAATGGTTGGTGAATTACAATGTTTGTTGTTATCTTAAGGGTGTTGTATCACCCATTTTTTAATGAATTGCCCGCGGGAACTTGATATTCGTACCCAATAAACCCCTGCACTCAGGTTTTTCGGTATGTCCAGATCCAGCGTAGTTTCCTGCATCAGCGTGGCAGATGCATGGAACTCAGATGCCATTTTGCCCGAACTTGAAAAAATTTGGATACGGGCTTCATTCGCATCCGGAGCATGCCACATTATTTGAAAATTATTTCCCTCAACGCTCGGATTTGGAAAAATCTCAAACTGGGCCGTCTCCTCCGGTGTATCCGTGCCAGAAACAAAATCTGGCTTAAAGCCAATGGCATCCAGCGCGGGTTGGATTTCAGGATTCTGCATAAACAAATTCCACAACAATCCGCTGCGCGCATTTTCAATCATGGCTACAATGGGCCCCTGATCAATGGCCAAATAGGAATTGGATACCCAGTTTTTGCTTAAATTAAAGGCGTCGTAAAAGCCGTACTTCCCCCAAATGCGGTTGCCCAGTTGCCGATAAAAATAACGCAATGCGGCCATGCTCTCCTCGGGAACATAAGGCATGGAAGCAAGGGCTGCCGTTGGGGCGATGGTTCCATTGTCATTTGAAGGATACATGTCATGTGCCATGTATCCCTGCACGGGATCGTCACTTGAAGTTAAACCCCAACAAGATGAACTGTATCCCTGGTAATTTTTAGGGTTCAAACTGCAATATTTTTGCTGAATCAAGGCATGATTTCGATTTCGTGCAAAATAGTTGCAGTAGGAATCTTTTATGTTGCGCGGATCGAATCCGAGATAGGAGTAATGGGCAAAAAACATGGGGCCACCGCCATAAGGGCCACAATAAATAGGGTACCCGTAATAATTGCTGTAATTGGCGTAATTGCTTGATGTCCAACCGCTTGTGTAAAGGCTTCCGGGCACGGGGTGGGTAGGGGAGGCGCTTGCTAAAATGTACACGATTTGGGCCTCATAAAAACCGCGCAGGGGGAAATTCATTTGCCAGCCGTAATTAGGCGACCAGTGCCAATACAGCACCGGGCTGTTGTTTTTCCGATACCAATCGAATTCTACCGACTCCCAAAGCCCGGTGATGATGGAGCGCAGCCCCGATTCGAGCGGCGTATTTTGGTTGAAATAACGCCGGGCTGCCAATAAACCTTGCATTAAAAAACTGGTTTCTACCAAATCACCCCCATTGTCGTAGGTGCTAAAAGGCACCACTTTTCCATTGTTTCCATCCATCCAATGCGGGAAAACGCCGTGAAACCGATTGGCAAACTGCAAAAAAGAGCCGATCTGAACCAAACGATTCAAACCTTCTGTGCGTGTAATCCAGCCGCGTTCGCATGCCACCAGGATGGAAAGTATGCCAAATCCCGTTCCTCCC
>JAGWYI010000736.1 GCA_018969455.1 Bacteroidota bacterium
GCCGCCAGATTTTGTGCATAACGATCTTTATAAATCATTAAAAATCAGCGAAATCCATCCTGATCTATCCACAAAATCCGGCGAATCCTGGTATAAAACCGTTTATTAGTTCAAGGTAAATTGAACGGTAATACCCGATCGGAGGGTGGTAATTGGGAATGCCTGTGAGGTTTTGGGAACTGTTTTACGATAATCAACGAAAGCGCGCAGTTTCAGTCGCTTGCTGAGCACGTATTCCACATTTGGATTAAGCGTTATGGTGGTTGAGCCCCGGGTTGGAATGGCTTCGCTAGATACATCCAATCGGTGATTAACGGTAACATCGTCCTGATAACCAAAATCGCATTTAAAGGTAAGGTCATTACCCTGGAAGGGCGTTCCACCGGGTGCGCCGGGTGCGCCGGGAGGCGGAGTTGGAGGGGTAGTAGTCCCTTTTTTCTTCTTTTTGCCACTGCTTTTTTTCACTGCGCCCGTTTTTTTACCTGTCAGGAAGGCGATGTTGACATTTTTCACCCGATATCCAAAATTGAAGGTATACCCTGTAGAACGCGATTCAGCCAATTGATAGTCAATCAGAGACAGGGCTAAATTTCGGGTTTTCTTCATTTCTGCTTTGAAGCTCATGTCATTTTTCAGTTTCACCTCTATACCGAGCAAGGGCTGCAACTGTTCATTGATCACCATGGCCGGAATAACATAGCGGGCCACATAATCAAAATTCAGGTTGTTCAGTTTGTATTTGTTGGTGGGTTCGTAGAAAATTTCGGTATTATATTGACTTACGGTCATGGTGTTTTTGTATCCGGATGAAATTTGGATACTGGAAAAAACCTTGTCCAGGTGGCCTACTTTCGACAAGCCGTTGTAGGTCAGTTTGTAATTGAGCGATGGGCGGGTATTGAAGAGGTTAAGCCCTATTTTATTGGGGTCTTTTTGGGTATAAGCAGCAAGAAAAGAAGGAATCAACACCTCCGACTGGTTCCCGCCAAATCCTTTTTTGTAACCGGGGTAGCTTGGATTGTCGTGGGTACTGGTATTTCCTGCAATTTTGGCCAGGCGTTCCGACATAATGGGTCGGTAGTCTTCATATCTTCGGAAAAGCCCATCGATGTTGCTGTTGAAAAGGGTTTTCATACTGAAGAAGGAGGCCGAAAAGCTGCCAAAATCACGTTGGGCCCGATGTTGGAAATTGGTGCTATCCGGGTTAAGCACAAAATTTTGATCTTTAAACAATTCTGTGCTGTTGTGTACATATTGCCGGTTGGCGGTAAGTTCTACCCGAAAATCGGTGAAAGGTTCGAGCGTAATGCCTCCATCCATATTTTGGGTATAATTGCGCATAACCTGTTGATTCAATTCGGGGCGGTAGGTGATCCAGCCATTGGCGCCTGCCTGATCGAGCCATTCCGATTTGGGTTGAAAGCCTGCTACAAACCCCCAGCCTGGCGCCTGAAACCCATCACTTTGGCCTAGCAGCTTGGTTTCGGGCGTAAATCCGGGCACCACCGTACTATAGGTTTCACTGTAGGTAAAGCGCGCTTTGCGCACCAGCATCAACGGACGCAGGGCGATACGTTCGATGATAGAGGGATCGCGTTCCTTTTGGTTTTTGTCTTTGTCTTTGCTGTTTTTGTCTTTGCTGTTTTTGTCTTTGTCTTTATTTGCCGATTTGGCATCCTTATCGTTTCCGCCTCCGGGCGGATCTATTCCGGGCCCGGCCTGGGGGTTACGCGCGGGTTTTCCGGTTGATGGATCCAAAGCACCGCCCGAGTTAACCCCGGCGCCATTGGCATTTTTGGGGGCGTTTTTGTCG
>JAGWYI010000078.1 GCA_018969455.1 Bacteroidota bacterium
AACGCTTACCTCAAGGCCCCGCCGGAGGCAGAAACCATTGATTTAAAGGACAAAACCGTGCTTCCCGGCCTCATAGACTGCCACGTGCACCTCGAATGGGAGCAAAGCAGAACTTCCTATACCGAAAAATACACGCTGAATGATGCCGACATCGCTTTCCACGCAGCCGTGTATGCGCGCCGCACGCTCGAGGCCGGATTTACCACCGTGCGCGATTTGGGGGGGTACGGCATCAACATTTCCTTGCGCAATGCTATAAACAGCGGCTGGGCCCAGGGCCCGCGCATGTATACTGCCGGACACGTATTGAGCATCACCGGCGGCCACGGCGACCAAACCACCGGCGCCCGCTGGGATTTGTTTGATGCACCCGGCCCTGAAACCGGCATCGCCGATGGACCCGATGCTTGCCGCACTGCCGTACGTACCCAGATCAAGCACGGAGCCGACTGGATTAAAGTATGTGCAACCGGCGGCGTTTTGAGTTTGGCCCGCGACGGCCGATTGCCGCATTATGCTGCCGACGAGCTCGAAACCATTGTAAAAACCGCCCGCGACCTGGGGGTGGATGTTGCCGCCCATGCCCATGGCGATGCGGGTATCCGGCGCGCCGTGTTGGCTGGCGTGCGCAGCATCGAACACGGCACTTTTATGAGCGATACCACCATGGAAGAAATGATCCGCCACAACACCTGGTATGTGCCCACTTTAACAGCAGGCTGGGCCGTGAGCGACAGCGCAAGACTGGCGCCGGGCTTCTTCCCGGAAGTGGTGCGCAAAAAAGCCGAGGGTATAGGGCCGAAAATCCAGGAAACCTTGGGAAGAGCCTATAAAAAAGGGGTAAAAATCGCTTTTGGCACCGATTCAGGTGTTTTTCCACACGGGAAAAACCGGCTGGAATTCAAATTCATGTCAGATGCGGGCATGAAAACGGAAGACATTCTCGCTTCTGCCACGCGCGAGGCGGCCGTCATGCTGCGTTTGCAGGATAAAATTGGCGTCATTGCTCCGGGCAAATTAGCCGATCTCATCGCCGTGCCCGGCAATCCGCTGGAAAACCTGGATGCCATTCAAAACGTGGTGTTTGTGATGAAGGATGGGAAAGTGGTGCGGCGGTGATGTTCGCCATGCCTGCGCACCCATTCCCTCTCCTCAAAACAAACGAAATCAGTTATACCAATAAAAAATCCAGGTAATTTTCCTGGTTAATTACCTCGTAGGTTGCTTCTGGGTAATTTTCTGTCCAGGATTGAGGTGCTCGAGGTGTCTTTTTTGACAGTTTAAACTCAAATCCATTCACCGTTCCGTTTGCTTCTTCTACATAATCGAGTTCTGCACCCGTATAAGTGCGCCAAAAATAGCGGTTGGCATTTTGGCGAAAATAATTCTGCGTTTTGATTCTTTCCAGGATCAGGAAATTCTCCCAAAGACTGCCCCGATCACTGCGCAGTTGGAGCGTGTTAAAGTTTTCGAGCACCGCGTTGCGTACGCCAAGGTCATAAAAAAAAATTTTGTCATGCCTGGTAATTTCCTTTCGCAAATTGCGACTGAAGCCGGAAATCCTGAATAAAACGAAGGCTTTTTCAAGCGCATCCATGTAGTTGGCCACTGTTTCTTTAGAAATTTGCAAATTATTGGCCAATTCATTCAGGGATACTTCCGAGCCAATTTGCAATGCCAAAAGTTTGACCAGATCCTGGAGCTTACGGGCATACTTGATGGCGCCTATTTCCAGCAAATCCTTATACAGGTAGGATTGAGTCAGGCCACGCAGGTATTCAATTTTATCGTCGGGATGTTGGAGCGAAAATAATTCAGGGTACATTCCGTAAATCATAAAATCATCCAGCTGTTGATCCAGCGCAAATCGCGTTGTAGAAGGCGCTAATTCGCATAAGGCGATGGGATACAAATGATAACTCCAGGTTCGACCCGTCAGGGGTTCCTGGGTCTTATTGGCCAGATCAAAAGAAGAGGATCCGGTGGCAATTATGCGCAATTGGGGCAAACTATCGTGTAAAATTTTCAAATTGATGCCAATATCCGGAATCCGTTGAGCCTCATCAATGAACAACACATCAACCCCATCAACAAGCAGGCTCATTTTTCTTAACGAGCGACTCGATAATATGTCTGTATAATCAATATCGTCAGCGTTGATTTCCAGTTTTTTGCCGGGCAATGCTGCCAATACCGCTCTGACCAAAGTTGTTTTGCCCGATTGTCGGGGGCCGTAAACCAAAATAATTTTATTGGGATACTCTGTCAATCTTCGGATGAGTATGTCTTTGTGGATGCGCTCAATCATTGTTTGCTTTTGAGCAAAAATAAAAACAATTCTCCAAATTCACGCGAATTTGGAGAGTCCACGCTCCGAATTCGCGCGAATTCGGAGCGTAGACACATTTTTGCCCCCCTGCTACGCCGGATTACCCCTTATTTATTGCATTTTCCCCAACATCAATACCCCCCGTGCTCCAACACCAGTTGCCTCCCCAGCAGCAAGCGGCCGTCGCGCCACACCTGCACCCCGTACACACCCGATGGCCAGGAGGCGCATTCCACCGTTGTGCTCGAGCGCGACAGTACAGCCTGAAATGACAATTGACCCAGGGCATTGTGTACCATCAAAACACCCCGACCCTCCCAGCCGGGCAGGTATATGGTGAACTGATCGCTTGCCGGATTGGGAAACAGACTCGCCTGTGTGGGCGCCTCATCCACCGGCAGCACCGATACGGTGTTGATGCCCAGGGTATCACAGACACTGTCGTTCAGGTCAAAAAGCCGGTAATTGGGGTAATACGGCAGCGTACTTAAATTCCAGGTGGGCAGTGTAATTTCCCGCTGAACCAAACCGCAGGCCGCGCCCGGCAAATTGGGATGATTGATCACATGCAGGAAATAACTCGAGCCCGGTGATATGTAGATTTTTCCATTGGGCCCCCTTTGCATGCGCCCAAACACGGTTGATTGTCCAATCTGATCCTTGTAACCGTCGTAAATCCCGATGGAATCGCCGGAGGAAAGGATGTCAGCCGCCCACAAGTCATATTGCATGATTTTCGTAAAACCGCTCGCTGTGAAATACAAATAACGGCTGTTTCCAGACACTTCGCAATCCAAACCTTGCCAGCCGCCGGGACCCGGCTCCGGAAAAGGAATGTGCACCGGATGCGCACCGATCTGGCCGGTACAACGGTCAAAATCGTAAACCCAAATGCCTGCCCTTGCATGGTAATGAATCATTTTAGAACCATCCGGCGTGAAACAGATTTTGTGGTTAGGAGCTACAGAATCGATCAACTTGTCCGGATCATATTGCTCGAACGGACCTTGAAAACCGGCAGGCGTAAGCAAAAACTTGTAATAATACGGTTTCAAATCGTGGGGCAGAATGATCCACCAGTCCCGCCCATTTCCATGCCGAACGGCGCCACAGGCTTCAAAACGGTGTTCATAAATCAAATCTACATTTTTTTCAACCAACTTGCCCATTCCATTGCGCATATCAATTTTAGAGTACATCAGTTCCCGAAGGCCCTGCATTATTGAAGAACCCGTATTATAAAATTTTTGGTGGATTATATAAAATTCCATATTTCCTGCTGGAGATGGCAAGGCAAAAAAAGAAGTCTTATAACCTGTATAACTATCGCAAAAATCAGCCCAGTAGCTATTCGCAGGACCATTAATGGTGTCCCCATTTTCCATGATTTCCCCGTATCGGTTGTAGACATTACAACCATTGCTGTAAAACATCAATCCCCCCGAGGTATCGCTCATGGCAGCAGAGAACAACCAAAAATAACCTTTAAATTCAGTAGGTTCAGCATAAAAAGTATCCTGCACAAAGACCAATTTGGCTACTTTTTGAATAGCTAAATTGCTTTCGCCTCCATACATCCAGATTTGGTCGTATTGCTGGGCCTGGAGACACACCAGGAAAGGAAATGTTGCGAAAAAAGACAATAACAATCTTTTCATAGTCTATTAAAAATTTGCAGCCCGGGGGAATTGGCCCGGGCTGCAAGGGTTTAAAGAAATTAATGTTGAACCACAAACTTGATTGTTCGAACTTCGCCATTGGCAGCCTTTAACACCAGGGCATATACGCCGTTCGCGTAATTTCCAGTCTGTATCCGGGTTGGGCCAAGCGGTTTTTTCATACAGATCACCAAATTACCTGTTTCATTGTAAACCAAAAGCTGATCAACCTGCAATCCATTCGGCAAGGCGACCAGCAATTGGTCGTTGCTTGGATTTGGATAAACGGTAATCGCATCAAGGCTTTTTTCCCGGGATTGAGCCTGGTCATTTGAACGATCGCCCGAAACACAGGCATCCCAGTTGAGTTTTTGGCCCGTGCAGGATTGCCAAAGGCTTCCAGCCAGGAAAACGGCAGGGCCGGCCTCAGCCGGGCACTGGATGGCAATGTTGTACAGTGATGCCAACTGAGTGGTATCAGGCGCCTGGCCTATTGCCAAAGTTTGCAAATAAATGTCCAGCACTGATTTATCATTGGATTCCCCATTTCCCTGGGTAGAAAGCCCCCCCAAACTTGCCCGGCAATCGGCAAGCAATGCCTGCCGGTTTTGATGAGCCTGTTCCACAATGGCATTGTTTTGATTCACAAAAGTGGTAATTTCAGCAACCTTAACCGCATGCTGGGCATTCAATCCATCCAAAGTGACGGAATCTACCTCGTCGGTGATTGGAGATTATGATAAGCAAAATTACAATCATCAAATTTTAAAAAAAAGGACAGTTTCCCCCATTTCAACCCGACGAGATTTGCCGATTAATTCGCTTTTGCAAGGAAATTTATTGTTTTTGAAAAATCCCCTGCTACGCCCAAACCGTACACCCTTCCGAGCAATTCTGACAAATGTCAATCTGGTCACGGCCTTTCAGCAGACTTTGGCGGAAAGTTTTATACGCTCCGCCCTGCCAGATGGAGCGAAAATCGGAATTTTTGAGGTCGCCCAGGCGGTGGGTGGCGTCTTTGTCGAAGCAGCAGGGCACCACGAGCCCGTCCCAGGTGATGACACAGGCGTGCCACAACTTCCAGCAATGGTTGGCCAGGCCGCTTTTCAGTTCCCATTTTCCATCTTTTTTCTGTCGATACCGGGCGTATTGGTTGAGCGTTGGAATCAGGTCGTTGCCATTTTCATAATCATACACTTGCGCCGTTTTGAGTTTTACCTCATCAATCCCGATTTCGCGGGCCAGGCGGAATATTTCGGGAATCTGGTGCTCGTTGGGCCGCACCACCAGGAACTGAAAAATGAGGTAAGGCTTTCGCGAACCCAGTTTTTTCTTCCATTTTACCATGTTTCGGGCGCCCTGGAGCACATTTTCCAGATTTCCGCCGATGCGGTATTGTTCATATGTTTCCTGGCTCGTTCCGTCTACCGAAATGATGAGGCGGTCGAGGCCCGATTCTACCGTTTTTCGGGCGTTTTCGTCGCTGAGAAAATGGCCATTGGTGCTGGTAATGGTGTAAATGCGCTTTTTGTGGGCATAATTTACCATATCCAGAAACTGCGGGTTGATGTAGGGCTCTCCCTGAAAGTAAAAAATTAAAAAAATCAGATCCCGATGAAGCGAATCGATGGTTTTGCGGAAGAAATCGGATTTCAGGTTGCCGGTCTCGCGCGAGAAGGCGCGCAGGCCCGAGGGGCATTCCGGGCAGCGCAGGTTGCAGGCGGTGGTGGGTTCTATGCTCACCGTGACGGGCAAACCCCACTGAATGGGCCGTTTAAGCCAGCGTGTGAGGTAATAGGAAACAATCACCTGCGAAAAATTCAGCACCCGCCGGAAGCTCAATTTGGATAAAAGATGAAGACTGTCGTGTAAGATGGGTAGCATGAAGCAAAGGTAAAATCTTTTGGCCCGATTGTAAACCTTGAAATAAAGGCTAAAGCGGGTAAAAAGTTCGCACAGAAAGCACATTTTACTACCTTTACACCCGTTTTTCAAGCAATAGATTGGATAAAATGGACATTGAAATGTCAAACGAACCAGCTAAACCGGACATTAAAGATATTTCCGCAGCGTATCCCGCAGGAAGTCAACGGGAAACATACGTATTGATCTTTGTAGCATTGATTGGTTTGGCAGGCCTGGCCTTGTTGCAGTTTTCAAGAAAAAGTCCGTCGAGCCATGCAGCCAACCGCGCGCTGGTGCAGGCGGAAAACCGGCAGGGAGCGGGCGATGCGCAGGCTTCGGCGCCTTTGCAAAAAATTCCGGGCGAGTTGCTTCGTTTCAGCAAACAACCCGAGGCCTACCAGCCTTTTCGTTTTGTGATGGCCAAATTCAGCCAGGGCGCCGTATACGAAATGGACCTGGGTGATGGGAGTCCGCGAAAAATGTTTGTCAATGGTTCTGTGCAGCACACGTACAAGCATTCCGGACCGAGTTGTGTTACTTTGTATGCCCGATACGATGGTCAGGAAGTACAGCTGGACACGCTGCACGTCATTGTAGCCAACAAGAAGGAGGATGTTGAAGTTTTGAATGCCATTGATTATTAATTGGCTAAAAATTTTGTAGAAAAACAGTTTTGAGTAGTTTTGTCGCTGTCGGGTTTTGCCTGCGCAGAATAACTGTAAAGCATTCGTATCACATCGCATTTAACCAATTCAAATTAGCATGAAAAAAATCGGAATCCTGCACGGGAAAGAAAGTTCTTTTCCCGAAGCATTTGTAGAAAGGATCAACTCCAAAAACATCAAGGGAATCCATGCCGAACCCGCTTTGGTTGACGAAGTTATGCAGGGCAATCCTACCCCTTACACGGTATTGCTCGACCGGATCAGCCAGGATGTGCCTTTTTATCGTGCGTATTTGAAAAATGCCGCCTTGAATGGCACGGCGGTTATGAACAACCCTTTCTGGTGGAGCGCCGATGAGAAGTTTTTCAACAACTGTTTGTCTACCAAAATCGGCATGCCGGTTCCACGCACCATTTTGCTGCCTTCCAAGCAAATGCCGCCCGACACGACGGCACAAAGTTTCCGGAACATGAAATACCCGCTGGATTGGGAAAAAATGATCGAATACCTGGGCGGCTTTCCTTTGTTTATGAAACCCCACTCTGGCGGCGGCTGGAAAAACGTGTACAAAATTCACAATTTTGATGAGTTTTTTGCGGCCTACAACGAAACGGATACGCTGGTGATGCTGCTCCAGGAAGCCATCGAATTTGAGGCTTATTTTCGCTGCTATTGCCTGGGCGCCAAGTATGTACGCATTATGGATTACGAGCCCCGCAATCCGCACCACCTGCGTTATGTAGCCGACCACAAAATTTCCAAAGAAAAACGGGCAGAAATGGAAGATTATGTGCTGCGCATCAACAAGGCCCTCGGTTACGACTTCAACACCGTAGAATTTGCCATTCGGGATGGCATCCCTTATGCCATTGATTTTTGCAATCCTGCACCCGATGCCGATGTGGCTTCGGTAGGTGAAGAAAATTTTGAGTGGGTGGTGGAACATGCAGCACTAATGGCCATTGAGCGCGCCCAAAACCACAAAGCAGGCGGTGACAACCTCAGCTGGGGCACTTATGTTTCAGGCGCCGTGGCAGGCCAATTGCCTGTTCTGCCCGAAGGCAGCAGCGTGGATGCCGAAAAACCCAAAAAAGCCGGCAAAGCTTCCCGGGCAAAAAAAGTCTGAGATCGCTTATATACAGGTATAAAACATCTGTAAAATACATTATTCAATACCTGCAAGTATCCATTGAGGGCTTGCAGGTATTTTTATTTGTTAAAATTACGCATCAATAAAAAATTTAACATTTTTGTATAAAAAATATTTGATATTTGTGCTTCCAAAAATAATATCTCAAAACCGAGCTAATCTGAATGAAAACTCCCCGCGCTCCGATTGCCCGGCGCATCGCCGGCCTGTGT
Source organism: Bacteroidota bacterium (assembly GCA_018969455.1). Classification (GTDB taxonomy): domain Bacteria; phylum Bacteroidota; class Bacteroidia; order Chitinophagales; family Saprospiraceae; genus M3007. The sequence continues at coordinate 7,920 of JAGWYI010000078.1, forward strand.
ACTTTTCCGCCTTCCCTGCTGTACAATTTCCGTTTCCATCCGCCCGATTTTCCGGGCGCTCCTCCCAATTTTTGATTACCGCGATGCCTCCAATACCCGCCAACCCTTGTCGGCCCAGCGTCGGCAAGGTGTGCCTTTGCTAAAAATTTGGTGCGGTTTTTGTGGCAAAGATTGCATCTTAATCACGCTCCATCCAGCATGCCTCCATGCTTTGAATTCATCCTTTGTATCTGCCCGGTTCGGGCCAGAAAGATACATACAGATGTAGCGGCCGTTTAATTTCTTTTTTGTTCCACTGCATTTTAAAAAAAAAATCAAAGCCGGTTCACTTTTGGCACGCTCCTTGCAAATGAAGGAGTATTACCGAATAATCAAACAAAACAGCCTTTATCTCGGCGATCAAACACACACTATCCTAATCACCAATACCGATCCTGAAATTATGAAACCATCATTCATCATATCCGCACTGTTCCTCGCTTTTGCGATCTCCGGCGCTCAAGCGCAAACCAAAGGGTTTCAGGCGTTTTTGAGCCAGTTTCCAAAAGCAACACTGCCTTACACCTTCAACGCTGAAGACCTGCAAGGCCAACTGGAAAAAGGAATCGCTCCAAAAACGGCCGCCTTGTCCTGGGAATTTTATGATTTCCTTCCAGAACTGGAACGCAGTGCACAATACAGCAGCATGCCGGTTCGCCCCGAGCCGCTGGCTTCTTTCGAAACACCACAATATTATGCGGTTCTGTACAATGTAGCGCGCGGCCTTACCCGCGGCACACGCACTTACAGCATCAGCGTGTTTGATAAAAAAGGAAACTACATCGGCTCTCACTTCGTTGCAGGCACTACACCTTCGGTTCTGACAGTTGCCACCATCAACGAAGACCTGACCGCCCTTGTTCAGGAGTTTAAAATCAACTGGGCCAACGACTACCGCACGGCCGGACTGAAAAACAACAAAGTAACCGGACTTACCCTGGTTGATCGCATCACCATCGAACTCGCTACAGAAGGCAATCCGGATCAAATTGAGTGGACCAACCGCATCGAAGCCGGTCAGGCTTCCAACGACCTGGTAAAAACAAAATAATACATACAACAAGCATTTTCTAAGCATTAAAAAGCCCGGTCTGGAACACCAGATCGGGCTTTTTTTTACCCCTACCGAAGGGATCGCTCCAGGCGGCCCCTTCGGTACGTACAACTTCAATCAAAATCGGTGGCATAAGTTACATTTTTGGGCTCCGTGAAAAAGCGCAAAGCATCCCAACCGCCCTCCCGGCCAATACCCGAATGCTTCACACCGCCAAAAGGCGTGCGCAAATCGCGCAACATCCAGGTATTTACCCATACGATGCCTGCCTGTAGCGATTGGGTGAGCCGGTGCACCCGGGCAAGATCGTTGGTCCAGAGGGTTGCACTAAGTCCGTATGGGGTTCCATTGGCTAATGCCAGGGCTTCGGCTTCAGTGTCGAAGGGCTGCAAAGTCACGACCGGACCAAAAATTTCTTCCTGATTGCTGCGGCAGTGGATCGACAGTCCTTCGATAACGGTTGGTTCGAGGTACCAGCCGCCAGATAATTCGCCCCCCAAATCCAGGCTTTTCCCGCCGCACAGGATTTTCCCGCCTTCTTCCTGCGCCAGTTGAATGTAGGATTTCACTTTTTCAAAATGGGCCTGACTCACCACTGCGCCCAAACGGCTGCCCGGGTGGCTTGGGTCGCCCACCTTGAGTGCCTGCACCTGCGCCACAAAATCGGCCCTGAAGCGCTCATAAATCGATTTTTCAACATAAATACGGGACCCGCAGAGGCAAATTTGCCCCTGGTTGTTGAACGAGGAACGCACCGTGGTTTCGAGCATGCGCTCATAATGGCAATCGGCAAAAATGAGGTTGGGATTTTTACCGCCCAATTCAAGCGAGAGTTTTTTAAACATGGGCGCCGCCACCCGGGCAATTTCGGCCCCGGCGCGGGTGCTGCCGGTAAAAGAAATCGCCTTCACCTCGGGGTGTGCCACCAGACTTGCCCCGGCGCGGGGGCCGTTGCCATGTACAATGTTCAAAACACCGGGTGGCAAACCGGCTTTTTGGCATATTTCACCCAAAAGTGCGGCCGTTAAAGGCGTCACTTCGGAGGGTTTCCCAATCACACAGTTGCCGGCGGCGAGCGCAGGGGCAATTTTCCAGGTAAACAGGTACAGCGGCAGATTCCAGGGTGAAATGCACCCCACCACACCCAAGGGCTGGCGGAGCGTGTAACTAAGGGCCGTACCCGGCATTTGGTAACTTTCGGAGCCAAAATGCAGCAAAGCGGTCGCAAAAAACTTGAAATTCAGGGCTGCACGCGGGATGTCGATGTTCCGGGCCGTGCTGATGGTTTTGCCCGAGTCGCGGCTTTCGGCCTCGGCCAGTTCGTCGAGCCGTTCCATAATACCATCGGCTATGGCGCGCAGGATGTCGTGCCGGCTTTCCAGAGCGGTGTTCGACCAGGCTGGAAAGGCGGCCTTGGCGGCATCTACGGCTGCTTGTACGTCATCGGCATCCGAATCGGGGATTTGTCCGTACATTTTGCCGGTTGCGGGTTCGAAATTATCGAGGTAGCGGCCGTTTCGGGGCGGAGTATGGAGGCCGTTTATGTAGTTGGCGAGTATCTGCATGGTTTTAAATGAATTGGCGGGCAAAAGATACCCAGTTTTGAATCATTTCCAGTCCGAATTCGGTAAGGATCGATTCCGGATGAAATTGCATGCCCCAAATGGGTAAATTTTCATGAGTCAAGGCCATCAAAACGCCATCATCGGCAAAAGCAAGCGGACGCAAGGGGCTGTTATCGAGTTTTCCGAGGGCAAGCGAGTGGTAACGCATAACAGAAAATTGATCGGGCAGGCCATCAAACATCGGATGATCCACATGGTGTATGCGCGATGTTTTGCCGTGTTTGGGCGCAGGTGCGTGCAGGAGGGGAACTCCAAACTGCAAACCAATAGCTTGCATGCCCAAACACACCCCCAGAATGGGTTTTCTATTGCAGAAATGGGCCAACAAATTCATCAAGACACCCGCATTTTCAGGCCGTTTGGGTCCGGGAGAAAGGACAATTGCCTGAAAATCCATGTTTTGAAAATCTTTTTCTTCCAGGGCGTCATTCCGGAGCACCAGGCATTCGGCGCCTGCCCGCGTAAGGTAATCGTATAGATTGTAGGTAAAAGAGTCGTAATTATCCAACAAAAGAAGACGCATAGCAGCTCAGTTTTCGATTCCGTCGTCGTTTTGTTGGGGTTTGTTTTTTTGGGGGCGGGGTTTTGGGGGTGTAATTACATCGGGTGCACCTTCAATGAGGGTATTTTTATCCGGGATTTCATAAATTTTCTTTTTACCCTCGGTACGTTCAATCCCATAACGTTCCAGACGATCCATCCAATCGAGTGATGCGCCCCAAACATCCTGGGCGACGGGTTTAAATCGGATGGCAAAATTTTTAGCAGCCGATGGCATCACCTCCAGGAGGGGCCAAAA
>JAGWYI010000737.1 GCA_018969455.1 Bacteroidota bacterium
GCAAGGTCATACACATCGGGACTCAAGGCGAGATAGGACGTGAAGGAACCGTAAGACAGGTTGGAAACGACATTGTCCGCTACAAAAACGGCATCCACATCTACTGCAGGAGCATCGGGGGAGCCGTGGAAAACAGCAACATCCACCTTGGAGGTATCCGTTGCAGACAATTGGGCTGCATCATTGACAAACAGCGTAAATGGTTTGTTTGGATCGCCCAACAAACCAGAGGCAGCTACTACATAAGCCTTACCTGATGTAAATTTTACATCGAAAGTAGCAAGTGCATCTGCAACGGAGGTACTGCTTGCTGGTGCAACCGCAACGGAAAGATCCACATCGGCTGGCAAATCAAGGAAGGGCGTTGCGGTGCGGAATGCAAAATCATTCAAAGCCAACACACCGTTCACATAAACGTCAACGGTTGGGTTGGGTGAATTGTGGATAATTTGAACCTTGGCCGTTTGCCCGAGCGCAGTCAACGCCGAAAAGCATATGGCCAAAAGAAGCATAAAAATAGATCGCATATGATTTGATAGATTGGTTAAAAAATAGAATTCAAGCGAAATAACAGGTCTTGTTTAATTATGTTGAACCCTATAACACCAAATGCTAAACAAATACATATGAAATGTAAAATTTTGGCATTTTAAAAAGATTGTATTGCTATCATATTGTAATTTTTTAGATAAAAAAAAGCGGCATATGTCCTTCAGACAAATGCCGCTTATGCTGCCCGGGCCTCGTAAAACCCGTGTTTCAAAGAAAAAAAATTCAGGACTCTACAAGATCACCCGCAAAACAAAGAACAAGCCTCCTGCCAACAAAAAGGATACCGGCAAGGTCAGTAACCATGCCAAAGCAATGTTCATAATGGTTTTACGCTGCAGATTCTGTACGCCGCCCTGTGCGACCATCGTACCGGCAATGCCCGACGACAATACATGGGTGGTACTCACCGGCAGACCCAGGCCTGTACTCACGCCAATGGTTGCTGCCGCACACAACTCGGCACTCGCGCCTTGCGCGTATGTCAGGTGGCTTTTGCCAATTTTTTCGCCAATGGTTACTACAATGCGCTTCCAGCCAATCATGGTACCAATTCCCAAACAAATGGAAATCAACACGATAAGCCAAATTGGCGCAAACTCATATATTTCAGCCAACTTCTTGATCTCGGCCTTAATATCATGCCGTGCTGTTTTGTCTTTGATGAGGTTGGCTTCCAGGGCCGACTTCAAACTTTTGTTCAATTCCTGTACGTTTTTGCGCATCGCCAACAACTCGTTTTTGTCGTTTCGATCCAAGGTATCCAATTGCGCAATGGTTTTGTTTACTTGTGCAGCGTAGCCCGCTACAATTTCAGGATGCTCATTGGCCGAAGTGGTTTGCGCACAACGGTTCAATTCCGATTCAATTTTGGTAAGCTGATTGTGTATGGTCTGGGTATCCAGCGCCGGATTAAAAGCAAATTGCAAGGGCATAAATGCCATCATTACCACAAGAAGCAATCCTACCCCTTTCTGACCATCGTTGGAACCATGGAAAAAACTCACCAGCGTACAAGTAAGAATCAAAATGACACGGATCCAGAATGGCGGCGCCTTTTTGCTGTCGGGCTCCTTGAAAATGGCTTTGTTTTTTACAAACGACCGCAGCAAAAACATCAATAAAATTGCCAAACTAAAGCCAAATAAGGGCGAAATCAACAACGATGAGCCAATTTCACTGGCTTTTGCCCAGTTTACCTTGGCCCCTTTGTATATGGTGGAAAATGCAAAACCCGCACCCAACAAGGCGCCAATCA
>JAGWYI010000079.1 GCA_018969455.1 Bacteroidota bacterium
GGTATAAATGGACACATTGTTTTGCACTTTTACATTATTACCAAGGGTAACTTTTGGCGAAACGACTACATTTTGCCCTAGATTACAGGCTTCTCCTAATACACATCCCGTCATGAGGTGGGAAAAATGCCAAATCTTGGATCCTTTACCTATGGTACATCCTTCGTCGATCAAGGCGGTTTCGTGGGCAAAATACTCCATTACTTTACGATAAATTGTTGGAAATTTTTGTGTTCCATGTGGTACAACTCTTCAGGAGTCAAATTAAGGAAATACGAATAGGTAGATTTCAGTCCCTCTGCGCGCGAGATGGTGGGTTTCCAGCCGAGGATTTCATGGGCAAGGGAAATATCGGGGCGGCGTTGTTTGGGGTCATCAGCTGGAAGGGGTTGAAATACAATTTTTTGCTGGGAGTTGGTGAGGGCGATGATTTCCTTTGCAAAATCAAGAATGGTAATTTCATCAGGATTTCCCAAATTGACGGGTTGCACGTAATCGCTCATCAGCAACCTGTAAATTCCTTCTACTAAATCGTCCACATAACAAAAAGAGCGTGTTTGCATACCATCACCGAACACCGTAATATCCTCCCCGCGCAAAGCTTGACCAATAAATGCCGGAAGAGCCCTTCCATCGTTGAGGCGCATGCGGGGTCCGTAGGTATTAAAAATTCTGGCGATTCGGGTTTCCACACCGTGAAAGGTATGATAGGCCATGGTCATGGCCTCTTGGAAGCGCTTGGCTTCATCGTACACACCGCGTGGTCCTACGGGGTTCACATTTCCCCAATAGCTTTCTTTTTGGGGGTGCACTTCGGGATCACCATAGACCTCGGAAGTGGAGGCAATGAGGATCCGGGCGCCTTTTTCCTTAGCCAATCCCAGACAATGGTGCACGCCTAAAGACCCCACCTTAAGGGTTTGGATCGGGATTTTCAGGTAATCGATAGGGCTTGCCGGGGAGGCGAAATGTAAAATATAATGCAAGTCACGAGGAATATGAATAAATTTGGTAACGTCCTGCCTGTAAAATTCAACCTGTTCTAAGGGCAAAAGATGCTCAATATTGGCCATGCGTCCTGTGATCAGGTTATCCATGGCAATGACATGAAACCCTTCTTGCACGAAACGGTCGCACAAGTGGGAACCTAAAAACCCTGCAGCACCTGTAATTAGTATTCGCTTTCGTTGCATTATCTTCCTACACTAAAATAATCAAATCCAAGAGATTTCATTTCCTCGGGTTCATAGATATTTCTCCCATCAAACACAGCAGGTTTATTCAGCGCGGATTTGATTTTAGCGAAATCAGGACTACGGAACACCGACCATTCGGTACAAATAACCAAGGCATCCGCATTTTCTAACGCTTCGTAAGGAGTTTGGGCATACATTAATCGGTCTCCAAATTCTTTTTTTACATTTTCCATGGCTTCTGGATCGTAGCACTGCACCTGCGCACCCGCTTCCAGTACTTGTTGCAATAGGTAGAGCGCAGGGGCCTCACGAATGTCATCGGTATCAGGTTTAAAACTCAGTCCCCAAAACGCCAATTTTTTTCCTGCTAGCGAATCCTTGAAATAAGCTTTTAATTTCGACAAAAGGATCAAGCGTTGCGCCCCGTTGACCCGCATTACGGCATCCAAAATTTGAAAGGAATATCCTTCCGTATTGCCACTGTAATGAAGTGCTTGCACATCTTTCGGAAAGCAAGAACCTCCATATCCCATGCCCGGAAACAAAAAGCGCTTTCCAATGCGTTCGTCGGCTCCTATCCCAATGCGTACGGCATCCACGTTCGCGCCTACCAATTCACAGAAATTAGCGATTTCATTCATGAACGTAATTTTTGTGGCGAGAAAGGCATTTGCAGCGTATTTGGTCAATTCGGCCGATTTCTCGTCCATAATCAAAATAGGATTCCCTTGGCGCACAAAAGGTTTGTATAGGGTTTCCATCACCTTGATGGCCTGTGCATCGCTCGACCCCACAACGATACGGTCCGGCTTCATAAAATCGCTCACCGCAAAACCCTCTCTGAGGAATTCGGGGTTCGACACCACACTAAAGGGATGTTTTGCATGCTTGGCAATTTGCGCCTTCACCTTTTCTGCCGTGCCCACAGGAACCGTGCTTTTTCCCACAATTACCGTGTATCTCGCTAATAAGGGCCCAAGGTCCTCGGCAACCTTCAGCACAAATTTCAGGTCGGCTTGACCATCGGCACCCGGAGGCGTTGGCAGGGCCAAAAAAATCACTTCTGCGTCGGCGATTCCTTCGCTGAGCACCGAGGTAAAAAATAGCCGCTGCTCTTGTATGTTGCGCAGCAATAAATTCGACAAATTGGGCTCAAAAATGGGCGTAATGCCCTGTTGAAGCAAGCTTATCTTTTGTTGGTCGATATCTACACAGGTTACGGTATTACCAGTTTCCGCCAAACACGTGCCTGTTACCAACCCAACATACCCTGTACCTATAATTGCAATTCTCATGCTTCCAAAAATGAGGTTACTGAGGTACAAATATATGCCAACTGGTCGGCTTGCATTTCGGTATGCATCGGTAAGCTTATCACTCGCTCGGTGAGGAAATCTGTAATTGGTAAATTCAAATCACTGGCATGAAATGCTTCAAACATCTTCTGGCGGTGGGCAGGCACAGGATAATAAATCATGCTTGGAATCGCCTTTTCTTCGAGAAATCGGTGCAACGCATCACGGATTTCCGGTCTGACCTGCAGGGTATATTGGTGAAATACGTGGTTACTGTAGGTTGCGCGCTGGGGAACTTGCACGCCTGGAAGGTGTCTAAAAGCTTGGTCATACGCCTCGGCAAGGGCTTGGCGTGACTGGATATACCGCGGCAATTCCTTAAGTTTAATTCTCAGAACGGCAGCTTGAATGGCGTCTAAGCGCGAGTTGCACCCTACCTCATCGTGGTAGTAGCGCTTGCTTTGACCGTGGTTGGCAATTCTTCGAAGTTTTGCGGCAAGGGCATCGTCGTTGGTCATAAGTGCCCCTCCGTCACCGAAACACCCTAAATTCTTGCTCGGAAAAAAGGACGTGCAACCCGCGTGACCCAAGGTGCCGGTTTTTGCGGTGCGGCCGTCGCTAAAGGTGTAATCGCAGCCAATAGCTTGTGCGTTGTCTTCAATTACGAACAGCCCAAATTCGTTGGCGATGTGCAAAATCGCTTCCATATTCGCTGCTTGACCGTACAAGTGAACGGGAACAATGGCCTTGGTTTTGGGAGTAATCGCTGCCTTTATCGCTTGCGGATCGATACAGAACGTGGCGGGATCCACTTCTACAAAGACAGGCGTTAATCCTAATAAAGCAATCACCTCTGTGGTGGCAATGTAGGTGAAAGATGGGGTAATCACCTCGTCTCCTGGTTGCAAACCAAGGCCCATCATGGCAATTTGCAGCGCATCGGTCCCATTGGCGCATGGAATGACATGTGCGACCTCCAGATATTTTTCTAATTCTTGCTGGAAGGCATGCACCTCAGGGCCGTTGATGAATTGCGCTTTGGCCACCACCTCGCCGATTGCGGCATCCACTTCCGGTTTAATTTTCTCATATTGGGTCACTAAATCGACCATTTGGATTTTATTCATAGCCTGAAAATCTAAACAAAAGTAGATAATTTAAGCTTGCTTTCGACCAAGAATGAATGCGAGCCAACTAAGACTTTGGAAAAAGTGCTTAATTTTATCCATGCGAAAAGTTGGAATAATCCTTCTTCTGTCTTTTTCACCACTCTATGCGCAACAGGGCCTTTTGGATACGGTAGTAGAACCTAAAGTATTGGTGGGCATTCATTATGCTACGGGTTGGCCTGGTGGTGATTTAATCCATCGTTATGGTTATGTGAACTTGGTAGGATTTAGTGCCGGCTATAAAACTAAAAACAACTGGTTTGTACAAAGCGATGCATCATTCGTATTTGGGTCCAAAGTTAAAGTCAACGGATTGTTGGATAATATTACGGACAGTTACGGGAACATTACGGATGTGAACGGGGATCCTGCAGCTGTAAGTATTTTATGCCGTGGCGTGACGGCGCAATGTGAAGTGGGTAAAATTATACCCTTATCCCGCTTTCAAAAAAACTCGGGTATCATGTGGCATGTTGGCGTGGGGTATTTGAATCATCGAATTAAAATTGAAACCCAGACACAAGTGGTTCCCATGATTGAGTTGGACTATAAAAAAGGGTACGACCGCCTCACCACAGGCATTGGATTTTCTCAATTTATTGGCTATGCGCATTTAGCACGGAGCAGTTTTTACAATTTTTATGGCGGGATTTATGCCCTTCAAGGCATCACCAAAGAAAGGCGCACCATTTATTTTGATCAACCTGAAACCCAGGTTTCCACGAAAAACAGAATTGACCTTTTGTTTGGTGTAAAAATTGGATGGTTTATCCCGTTTTATTCCACAAAAAAAGATTATTACATCGAATATTGATGCGCCTACTCTACAATGCCGGTATTCGTTTGCTGGGAGCAGGAATTTTCTTGTTGGGAAAATGCAATGCAAAAATTAAAAGGCGATGGCAAATGCAACAAACGTGGGAACAGACGCTTCCGAATTGTCCTGTTGATTTATGGATGCACTGCGCCTCTTTAGGCGAGTTCGATCAGGGGCTGCCCCTTCTTTGGGAATACCGAAAAGCGAACCCAAAGGCTACCATTTTAGTTTCTTTTTTTTCGCCGTCGGGGTTTGCCCATTATCACAAAAGAAAGCATTGCGCCGACTTTGTCTGCGTTTTTCCATTGGATACCCGGCGCAATGCCCGCATTTTTCTGGACAAAACCCAACCAAAACTGGTACTTTTTGTCAAATATGAATTTTGGTTGAACATGTTATTTTGCATCAAAGAACGAAAAATACCTTTGTACTCGGTGGCCAGTATTTTCAGGAAATCGCAACCTATGTTTCAACCCTGGGGCAAAATTTTTCGCAAAGGGTTGCAATCCTTTAGCCATTTTTTTGTGCAAAACGACATGTCCTTGCGGTTGCTTGCGCAGATTGGCATTCACGAAGTAACGGTGGTGGGCGACCCAAGGTACGACCATGTGTTGCGGCAAAAGCAAAGCGTGGAAGAGGAAGAAAATTCCGAAAAGCGCATGTTGATTCTTAAAGGTATTTGCGAGGGGCACCCCACTTTAATTTTGGGCAGCAGCTGGGCCGAAGAAGAACGGCTCTTGCGCACCTGTATGGAAAGTTTATCTGGTTGGAAAGTTATTCTTGCACCGCACCAAGTTGAGGAAACTCACCTTGCCTCTATCCATTCTCTTTTTGGGGCATCGTGTATCCGTTACAGCGATCTCGAAAATCATACCCAACAACAAGTAATTGTGATAGATTGTATAGGGTTGTTGCATCAAATTTATGCCTTGGGAAGTGTTGCCTTTGTCGGTGGAGGATTTAGTGGTAAACTACACAACATATTAGAGCCGGCTGTTTACGGTTTGCCCGTGTTATTTGGGCCGAAGTTCGACAAATTTCCAGAAGCGGAAGCTTTCATTACAGCAGGTATTGGGTTCCCAATAAAGGATGCCGATTCCTTGTTGGATCGCATTCAGCATTGTTTTACGCATCAGGAAAATCTTCACAAAAAGACCAAACAATTCATCGAATCGCAGCAAGGAGCCACAGAAAAAATAATGGTAGGAATGGCTAGTAAGCTCTCTCGTTCCGATTTTCCATCCAATTGATGAAGGAGCGGTTTACCACCACATTGCCTCCGGGGGTGGGATAATCTCCAGTAAAGTACCAGTCTCCTAGGTGGCCCGGACAGGCCTTGTGCACATTTTCAATTTTTTGAAAAACAAGCTGTACGTTTGCTTTGAGGCTTTCTGGACGCAACAACAAAGCAATTCTATCCGAAACTTCCTCGTCGGTAAAAGGTTCGTAAATCCGCTTTACCGCATTTGTGACCTCATCTTTTGGCAAGGCTTCCTGGGATTTACACGACTCATATACCTCCTCAATCAACGCGTTCATACCTCGTTCTTTTAGCAGGGAAATGGCCGCTTCAAAGGCAACGAATTCGCTCATTTTTGCCATATCTATTCCGTAGCAGTCGGGGTAACGGATTTGTGGCGCTGAAGATACAACAATAATATTTTTTGGTTCCAAACGATCGAGCATGCGAAGGATGCTCTGTTTTAAGGTTGTACCCCGCACGATGCTATCGTCGATAATGACCAAATTATCTTGTCCTGGAACGATGGCGCCGTACGTTACATCGTAGACGTGGGCGACAAGATCGTCGCGGGCATCATCTTGGGTAATGAAGGTTCTTAATTTAGCGTCTTTAATGGCAATTTTTTCAATTCGTGTTTTCGCGGCTAAAATGGATTTTATGGCATCCAAGGTCGCCTTTGCACCGAGAGCGTGAAGTTGCTCGGCTTTTTGTGCGTCGTGCACACGTTCAATTTCCTTTATCATGCCATAAAACGAAACTTCTGCCGTGTTAGGAATGTAGGAAAACACACAACTATCGATGTTGCCATTCACTTTTTCAAGCACTTGTTGTGCCACCAAACGTCCAAGCTGCTTTCGTTCATTGTAAATATCCTCATCTGAACCTCTGGAGAAATAAATACGCTCAAAAACGCATTTTTTTATTGTTTTTTGCGGTAATATAGGGGCTTCTTGGTGAACACCTTGCGGGTTGATGATCAGGGCACTACCAGGAGTAAGTTCTTGGATTTGCCCGGATTTCACATTGAAGACCGTTTGAATTACGGGACGTTCCGAAGCCACCACCAAAACCTCATCGTCCTCGTAGTAAAAAGCAGGACGGATTCCTACAGGATCCCGAAGGACAAAAGCAGACCCGTTGCCGACAATTCCAGCCATTACATACCCTCCATCCCATTTTTTTGATGCCCGGTGCAAAACCGATATTAAATCTAATTTTTCGCTTATATATTTTGATATTTGCGATTTATTATAGCCTAATGCTTTGAAATCTTGATAAATACGTTCGTTTTCCTCGTCCAAAAAATGACCGATGCGTTCGAGTACTGTTACTGTATCGGATTTTTCCTTGGGGTGTTGGCCGATACCGATCAGGGCGTCGAACAATTCGTCTACGTTGGTAAGGTTAAAATTACCTGCGAGCACCAAATTTCTGGTTACCCAATTGTTCTGCCGAAGGAAGGGATGGCAATTATCCACTTCGTTTTTTCCATAGGTGCCGTAGCGCAAGTGCCCGAGGAAAACTTCCCCAGTAAAGCCCACATGGTGTTTGAGATGTGCAATATTTTTCAATTTTTCTGGCGCTTCGCGTTCGAGGCGTTTGAAGGGCTCGAATACTTGTTCGAATACATCCTGAATCGGATTTGCTTTTACAGACCTCACTCGGCTGATGTAACGGCTACCAGGCGGCATATTTAATTTAATATTCACCAACCCAACTCCGTCTTGCCCTCGGTTGTGTTGCTTTTCCATGAGCAGCTGCATTTTGTGCAGGCCGTAAAAGGCAGTACCGTATTTTTCAAGGTAAAACGCCAAGTCTTTCTTAAGCCGAAGAAAAGCTATACCGCACTCGTGTTGAATCGCATCGCTCATAGGACTGCGAAATTACACAAAGCGAACGTGGCGCTCGAAAAATTGTTGATTAATAGGCCAAATCGTTCATAACTTACTGGCCGTTGGGTTGGCAACACTTAGGGAGTTGTTCTTGCGCCTTTGGGTCTGCTTTGATCGCATCGGCGTCATAACCCGCAGCGGCAATGGCCATTCGTAATTTTTCAATGGAAACTTTGGCCGGTTTGAAAATACAGGTGGCTACTTTCGTTTCCATGTTCAATTCCGCGTATTTTACTCCTCTTAGAAAGTTTAAAGCATGTTCAATGCGACCCTTACAATCTTGACATAAGGCCGAAGTTTGGATGTACACCGTATCTCTTTTTTGTTGGCCGAACAGGAGTCCAGTAGCCAAAAGCGCAGCAAAAAGGAATAAATTTTTCATAGTTTTTTTGGTTTAAAAATATACGTAAAGCCTCCGTACACATTAATGCCCGTAATGGGGCCCCACACCATAGTGGCATCGAAACTTGGGTCGCTAGGATCATCGGCAGAAATAATCGGATTGCTTTGTTTGTAATTCAACATATTCTCTACACCCAAATATACTTTTAATTGTTTGAATTGATGAGAAAATTGCCCAAAAACATAAGGATACCAAGGAGACTTCATAGCCCCCATGTAGCCGCTTGGCATGCGCATCGCTCCCACCATATTCAAGGTCAAATCGGCCTGCCATCGTTTGTTCATTGAGGTCCATGAACCTGTTGCCAATATGCGATGGGAGGGAATCATAGGTTGTTGCTGCATCATGCTGTCGTATATGGCTTGTACCTTGAGATATTTATAAGCCACACGAGCATTCCATTGCTTGGATAATTCCACGTCCATTTCCGTTTGCACCGCCAAGGAGGAAGAACCGTTACTCAAATAGGAAAAAAAGATATCATTTTCTGAAGCGTCCCTGTCCACTACAAGTTGGCGTTCAAACCAGGTATAATACACGTCGGAAGTCCAAGTCACTTTGCGTTTTAGCAACTGCAGTTCAACCACCAAAGAATTACCTACATTCCAAGAAATTTCGGGAAGCACACCTTCGATAGGCATCACCCAAGTTTTATTATTGGCCAAAAGTGCGTTGTTTTCGATTAAAAAATTTGGGACGCGCCACCCTCTTCCTGCCGTACCCCGCCAATCTATTTTTGGCGTGAGGGCATATTTTAGGTGCATCCTCGGGACAAAAAATGCACCGAAAAGGGAGTGGTAATCGAATCTCAATCCTGTTTGCCAGGACAAACGGTTCGTGACCAAGGCATATTCTGCAAACAGGCCCGATGTGTTTTCTGTGCGGTTATATATGATTACATCCGCACGTTGGTTGATAAACAATAAATTATTGGCGACACCTCCTTTGAATTGATGCTTCCCGTTTTCGCTTGTTCGGTCGTAATTCACGGAAACATAGTACCTGTTTTCACGACCTGAAATTGTGCGCTGTCCACCTAGGGCGGTACCTCCGTAAAAACCGTTCAATTTGTGGGTTTTGGCCTGTTGAATGATGCCTACAGATTCGCCTTCTTGTTTTCCAAAAAAACCAGTTTTTACTGCGCATTCTAAGTGTTCGTTGTCGAATTGCATTTGAAAAGGATTTACGCCAAGGGCGTTAGGCAATTGTCCTGCCAACCTATTGTCCAAGTATCCGTACACGGCCAATTGCGCCTCCATTTTATCCCCGTTGTATTGCCATCGGTTCATGATGGCGCCGTTTTGATAGAGCGGTACATCGAGAAACCCGTCGTTGTTTTCTTCGATAGGCAGTTTATTCAGTGACCCATTCACAAGGATCGATGTCGCCCATTTTTCGCTCACCGGCATGCTTGCTATGGCATTGACCTCGCCTCGTCCAAAGCGGTTTGCGTACATGTTGACTAAAAATTCATTCGCATTAGAGGGATGTTTAACGCTCAAATTGATAAGTCCCGCCATCGATTCGTGGCCATTCACCACCGAACCTGTCCCTTTTGAAATTTGAATTCCTTCCAACCAAATACCCGAGAACGACTGCATGCCAAAGGCGGCCTCCAAGCCCCTGAGAAAAGGCACATTATCCAGCTGAAATTGGGTGTAAACTCCGTCCAATCCAAGCAGTTGAATTTTACGTGCTCCCGAAACGGCATCGCTTATATTGACATCCACCGAAGCATTGGTTTCGAAAGATTCCGACAAATTACAGCAGGCAGCACGCCGTAATTCACCGGAGGATATGCGCTCCATTTGCACAATGCTCAACTTAACAATTCCGTTTTTGGCTTTGCGTTCAACAATGACCTCAGGCTTGAGGAGATCGCTGAATAACATCAACGACAAGGCGGAAAACCGGTCGTCGCGTGTCAGCACTACTGTGTCGGGAAGGTATCCTGAGGCCAACACGACCAAGGTATCCGGGGTTTGCTTTCCAAGAAATAGTTCAAATTTTCCGTTGGCATCGGTAAAGGTGGCTTTCTTGGCGCGCAACAATTTCACTTTAGCGCCATTCAGGGTTAAGGTGTCATTTGCACGGATGCCGCGTACCAAGCCGCGCACTTGAGCCACCCCAAAAAAGGGCGTCCATATGATTAATATGCCAATAAGCCTTAAACTCATGTAAACGTAAAATTACGCAATTTTTTTTTTTTGTCCCTGTTCCACCATGCATTTAACAAGAGTACCCCCACAATTACCGCAGCGCCAGCATAAAACTCCAGCGACAAAATTTGGTGTTCTCCTAAAAGGATTGCGGCCAATAAGATCGTGTACACGGGCTCGAGGTTAATGGTCAATGAAACCGTGTATGCGCCCAACATCTTAACAAGATAAATGGCGGCAACAAAAGCAAAGGAGGTACACCCAATTCCTAAAAAAAGCAACCAAAGCCCATCGCTAAGACTCAATTCAAATGCTTGTAAGGGCATTTTGTTGACAAGCAAAAATAGACTGATGATTATTCCTCCTGTGGCTAATTCATAAAAGGACAACAAGGACGATGGAATCGATTGCGAAAGTTTGGCATTGCTCACGGAAAAAATACCCGCCAAAAGGGCGCTGAACAAGCCCAATTCAAGGGCCACTAAAAGTTGCCCTTTAAAATCTCTTGCAATGAAGGCAACGCCTAGCACTACGAGAAGACTAAAGACCAATTTGCGCCCATGAAAAGGCGTTTTGAGCAAGATTGGTTCGAGCCACACCACATGGAGGGTGGTGGTGGAAAGGCATAAAATACCGAGCGATGCGGTAGATTTCTGGATGGCGTAATAAAAGGTAATCCAATGCAGGGCCACCACAGCGCCCACCGCGATAACAGGCAGAATTTGATGTTTTTGAAGCTGGAAGGAAGACTTTTTTATCAAAAGAAATATAGCTAATGCCGCCGAAGCGATAAGCACACGATACCAAACAATAATGACGGCATCTAGGTGCAGAAGCTTGCCTAAAATTCCCGTAAATCCCCAAAGAAAGACAATCCCATGAAGCAACAAGAATGCCTTAAATTTAGACATTCCTTATTTTTTCTTTTTCCACTCGTTGATGGAGTTTTTGCTTTGGCTCACATACGCATTATCGCCATCCGCTTCCGCGAGTTTGATGCATTGTTCAGCTGTTTTAATCGCCTCTGGATATTTCCCCATGGACGCTAAGATTAGCGATTTGGTCCGGTACATCCAATACGCTTCCGGGCGCATGGCAATAGCCTTTTCCGCCCATTCCAAGGCTTGGGTATCGTTGATGTGTTCGTCTAAATAGTATTTTGCGGAAGTATGGTAATCATTCGCCGTCGGACCTGCCAATACTTTTTTGATGGAAGCCAACACTTTTTC
>JAGWYI010000738.1 GCA_018969455.1 Bacteroidota bacterium
AGCTACGAGTACCATATCCACCAACGGCGTGATCCGTTTATACAGCGCTTCTCTACATTTTATCCGTGGCCTCTGGACGTAGCGCTTATGAATGAGGCGGCCGCATTGTTGTTGTCCTACAAAGACTTTGCTGCCTTCTGCAAAACAGGAGGCGGCCAAAAAACGACCTTGTGTGATTTACGTGAGGCACGCTGGGAGCAGGATGATTATCGACTTGTTTTCCACATCCGTGCCGACCGTTTTCTGCGCAACATGGTGCGAGCGGTTGTGGGTACCTTGCTCGAAGTGGGTCGCGGCAAATTATCAATCACCGAATTTCAGGCTATCGTTGAAGGCGGAAAGCGCACCCAAGCAGGCGAGAGCGTTCCGGCCCAGGGCCTGCATTTAACACGAATTATTTACCCGGAGGATAAAATCAGAGCTATCGACTAAGCGACGATTCATAACAAAGTTTTTAATTTTAATTGGCCAAAAACGCCAATATTTGCAACGAATCCCTAAACATCGTTTATCATGTTATCCAGTTTTTTACTTCTCCTGAGCACCATCTTTATTCCGTCAGCGCCTGCTGATACCACGAAAAGTGACGCATGGCAAAAACTCGACGTGAAAGAATACATTATAGAATATCCAGCATCCTGGGCAGTCGATACAACGGGCAGTTCCGGGATGGATTTTATACTTTCCTCCCCCTTTACCGATGAAGAAGATTATTATAATGACTTTGTCAATATTGCCGTAATGCCGATGTATGGCCTGGGCAAGACACTTGATTCTTATGTTGAGGAAGTTATTCGCGACATTCCTTTTTTCTATAGCAAAGCAGTCATTACCACCAATAAGAAGGAAACAAAATCTGGCAAACCTTGTTATGTGCTCACTTACGCTGGTATTTTGAATACGTTTCCAATCGCTATGCACCAATACATTTGGTTTGAAAATGAGAAAACCTATACGCTCACCTACACAGCAGAGCAGGGTTCATTTGAGAAATGGTTTAAAGATGCAGAGCGCATCATGGACAGTTTACAATTCAAAAAATAAGCATTGAGCAAAAGCGGAAAGGCATTTGATTTTGCCATATTTCTCAGGTTATACCGAAAAGGCAAGCCCTACAGGCTGCCTTTTTTTGTGACGTTATTCCTGGTCATATTGCTGGCGTGCATGGTGGGTATTCGGCCCGAACAGATGCGCACCATACTCGATGATGCTATGCCTGCTGGTGATACCGAACGCGTGCTGCAAATCAGTCTTTGGTTTATCGGTTTTCTATTTATCGAGGCAGTGCTTCAGTATGTTCAAGCGCAGCTTGCTAACCGGGTGGCCCAATCCATTACCTATGACTTGCGATCGGAACTCTATGCGCATGTATCAAAGTTCAAGCTCAGTTATTTCGACAAAACTCCGGTAGGCCAGGTGGTCACTCGTGTGATTTCGGACATTGACGGTATCGCTGATGTGTTCTCTGCAGGAATTCTAGACATCTTTCGTGACATCCTTAAACTCATCTTCATTGTTGGATTTATGTTCTGGCTAGACTGGAAAATGACCTTGATGGTTATTATTCCAATACCGGTGTTGCTTTATGCAACGCGTATTTTTCAGCAAGCCGTTAAAACATCCTTTAATGATGTTCGCGATCAAGTTGCTCGCATCAACATTTTTATTCAAGAGCATGTCAGCGGCATGAACATCATCCAGATTTTCAATCGCGAGCAACAGGAGAAAACGAAGTTCAACACCATCAATCAGGAGCATCGTGACGCTCATATCCGAGGTATCTGGGCCTACAGTATTTTCTTTCCT
>JAGWYI010000739.1 GCA_018969455.1 Bacteroidota bacterium
AAGCCGTCCTGTTTGAAGGTAGTTTTCCTGCCGGCGACTCCAATCAGTTTTTTGACGCCGCCCGTTTTGTACCCGGAATCTATTTCCTGCAATTGCAAACCGAATGGGGTACAAGCGTGAAAAAAGTGCTTGTTCACTAAGGGAAAATACGGAAAAAGGCCCTGAAATGAAATATTATTTCCTGTCAGGGCCTTTTTTAAAAAAATATTGACAAAGGCGCTGCGAAAATAGTACCTTTGCAGCCAAAATTTTAACGACCGTACGCACATGAGGCAACTAAAGATCACGAAATCGATTACCAACCGCGAAAGTCAGTCGCTCGAGAAGTACCTGCAGGAAATTGGGAAAGTGGATCTGCTCACCCCGGAAGAGGAAGTAGATCTCGCCAAACGCATTAAACAAGGCGATCAGGTAGCCCTCGAAAAACTGACCAAAGCCAATTTGCGTTTCGTGGTCTCTGTGGCCAAACAATACCAGAACCAGGGCCTGAGCCTGTCGGATTTGATCAATGAAGGCAACCTGGGCTTGATTAAAGCCGCTCAACGCTTCGACGAAACCCGCGGTTTCAAATTCATTTCCTACGCCGTTTGGTGGATTCGCCAAAGCATTCTGCAGGCTTTGGCCGAACAAAGCCGGATCGTGCGCCTGCCGCTCAACAAAGTAGGTTCCCTCAACAAGATCAATAAAGCGTTCTCCGAACTCGAACAAACCTACGAACGCGAACCCAGCCCCGAAGAACTCGCCGACCTGCTCGAAATTACTACCGATGAGGTGGAAACAACCCTCGGCGTGGCCGCCCGCCACGTTTCCATGGATGCCCCATTCGTGGAAGGTGAAGACAATTCCCTGCTCGATGTACTGGAAAACAATTCCATGCCGGGTACCGATACCCACCTGGAATACGCCGACTCCCTGCGCCGCGAAATCGAACGCTCGCTCGGCACTCTCACCGACCGCCAGTGCGATGTGATCAAACTGTACTTCGGCATCGGCGTGGAACACCCCATGTCGCTGGAAGATATTGGCGACAAATTTGGCCTCACCCGCGAGCGCGTGCGCCAAATCAAAGACAAAGCCATCAACAAACTCCGCGCTACCAGCCGCAGCAAACTGCTGAAAGGATATTTGGGGGCATAAGTTATTCAGATGTCTCATCTGAATAACTTATCTTCAGATGAGACATCTGAATAACTACCTCTTCTGGTACAGCATTTTCGTCCCATCCGTACCCGTCACCAACATGTTGTTGCCCTCCATGTAGTATTTGCCCAAATGTACCTGCTGGTTTTGTCCGTCTTTAAATACGGCCAGATACAGCTGGTTTCCTTTGTTGTACCACAGCACACCCTCCACCACACCGGTTCCGGCCGATTCGGAACTGCCGCTCCAGCCGCCGCCGCCCACCACTGTTTGGCTGCCGCCGTCGGCCAGGCGACCGTCTTCCAGAAAATACAGCACATCCTGAGAAGCCATGGACCCATCGCGGCCGCTCCCGCTGCTGTAACTGGATTCGTGTACCCAGCGTCCAACCAGCAATCGGTCGTGTTCCGCGTCGGCGGGCATGCGCACCCGCGCAACCGGCGCCTTGGGCCTGGATTTGGGCGGCTCCGCATCGGGAACATCGTGTACCAACTCGAAATTGATTTTGGTCGTCAGGTAGGACAGGTCCATGCTCAACTTTTTTCCGGTGAGTGTTCCTTCCAAATCAAACACAAAACCCAGCAGGGCAGCCTTGCAATTGCCTTTTACCCGGTTTCCCTTGGCGGTAAGCGATACGGCATATTCTGTTTGTCCGTCATTCATGA
>JAGWYI010000740.1 GCA_018969455.1 Bacteroidota bacterium
AATAATGTTACCATTTACGGTTTCAGGCGTGGCATTTACGCCGCCCGGCGTACCGTATATCAATGCACCATTGGTGCAGTTGGGTTGCGCAGTTGGGGTTTGAAGGATAATAAATCCGCAATTGGAACTTACATCCGGCAAGGTATTTTGGGTTGGAATTGGAGCTGTATTGTCATCCAGCGTAACTGTAATATTGCGCGGCGCCGAGAAATTTGTACCATCATATGCGGTCACGGTAACCACAAACTGAGAACCATCGGCCGGGTTAGGGCCAGGAGTAATATAAGTATTTATGGCTGCAAGCGTTGTTCCTGCAGGTGGAACTTGCGTTAAAGTGTTGGATGCCAAACAGTTGTCGATAATGCTTACCAAACCGGTATAATCAGGAATGGTTTGCGTGGGGCAAATGGAGTTCAACACTGCCGTCTGCTGACCTATCAATACGGGAGGCTGTATGTCATTTACTTTAACGGTAAATGAGCAGGTCGTTTTGTTGTTCGCATCGTCTGAAACGGTATACTTAAACACGGTGGTTCCAACCGGCAAGGTTACCGATACCGGGATGAACTGCGTAAACGGATTGGTCGGATCCCAAGGGAAATTGGCATTAATGGTTTGGTTGCCATTGGATACAATACTCTCCGGATCAAAATCAAACCCATTGCACTCATCGATGTTTCCTACAAAAGGACGAATCCATTGGAAAGTGTATCCGCATACCCCTGGCGCATTGTCGTACTGAAATTGATAACCACAGTAGGACAAGTTCATCGGATTCGGATTCGGTAACAGGTAATTTACAAATTGAGGGGCATCATCGTCTACTACCGTAACTGTCATCGTTTTGCTTTGGGTGTTGCCGCAGGCATCGGTTGTGGTCCAGGTTATGGTATTTACCCCGGTTGCAAATCCCGTGGTACAAACAGCGGTGGCGCCGGTACCATTTTCATTAGGTACACCGTCGGCAAAAGTGATGCTCCAGTTGGTATTGGTAGCCAAAACGTTGCTTGCCGTGCAGTTGTCAGACAAGGTAGCGGTGTAACTGCCGTTTGGAAAGCAGGTATTTACCGAAGACAAGTTGATGGTTACATTGGCCGGAGTAGCAATGGTCGGCTTGGTCAAATCCAGCACATTGATGGTTTGCTGCGCCTGAACTGTGTGCCCGCTTGCATCCGAAGCTACCCAGGAGCGTAAAATGGTATAGTTGCTTGGGCAGGTGCCATTGGTAACGCTAAAAGTCTCGTTGATGTTTGAAACCGCGCAGTTATCGGTAAAAGTCGCATCTGCCAGCGTGTTCAAATAGGCTGAAATGCTTGGCGTGATTTGTTCACAGGACAAAATCAGGTTGCCCGGAACACTGGACACCACCGGAGCGGTAATATCCACCACCGTCACAATAGCGGTGCAGTTGTTGCTGGTGTTTCCTTGCGCATCTGTTGCCTGAAAATAAACCGTATTGGCGCCCAGGGGGCTGCAGTCAAAGGTGATCGAGTTGCCAAATACACCATTGGATGTTTCGCTGATTTTGAACGGATTGGAACCCGCCAAAGCGCAGTTGTCGGAACTGCCGGCGTTCAATTCACTGGCATTTACCGTTACAGTTCCCGGATTGCCCGCACTCAGGTTCCGGGTGATGTTCTGGGTAGCACAAATGGGTTTTACATTGTCTTGAATATCTATCAGGGCAGAACAGGTAGCGGTATTGCCGTCCCGGTCAGTAACTACCAGCGTAACGGGGATGTCGGAACAAGAAGTGTTGCTTATGGAAACGCCTCCAGGATAACCTTGAATGGCAAAGTTGCTGG
>JAGWYI010000741.1 GCA_018969455.1 Bacteroidota bacterium
GGTTGTGAATTGGTGGCTGCATCTTTCGTAACGCCTTATCCGCCGGGTTTTCCGGTACTGATGCCCGGACAAATTGTCACCACAGCCATTTTGGAGTACCTCTTGACGCTTGATGTGCGAGAAATTCATGGTTTCGAACCTGAACTCGGATTGAAAGTATTCCGTACGGACAAGTTAAATCCTTTGGCGTTGGAAGGCGGTCCGCAGCCGTCTATTGGCTCGGTTGATGCAATCAATAACCCTGCTTCCCAGGCAACCCGCCCTGTTTTTGAACATTCATACTCTTTATCCTAAACATCCATTATGGCTTCAGCAATGCCTTTGCGTCTTATCGCCGACATCCGTCGTTTTTTCGAGGAAAATGAAACCCCGATATTTTTTATAAACAGCAGCGATTACAACATGATGGGCGCGCAGGCATGGATCGGGCAATTTTCATTCATTACAGCAATTGATTTCTACGAGGGGAACTTGCCCCAACTGTTTTGCCTGGCTCCGCACATGCCGGGCGGGTACTCCGCGATGACTTTAGAGGAAATCAATACCCGTTTGTTGAGCCATGACGAAGTGCGCAGCTACATCTTAAGCAAGGCAAAAGCAGGTAAAAGAAGCAAAGCAATGTTCCTGATGTACGACGACACCAACGAACAACTGGCGCACGCGTTGAATTTGGACATTTGCCATCCTGCCAATAAACTGAAAGCGTTTTTTGACGATAAAATCAATACGGTTCGCCTGGCTGAACAGGCGGGCGTGCCTTCTGTACCCAACGTGTTGTCGGTCGTACAGGATTACGCACAATTGCGCGCGGTTGCCGGCCACCTTGGCGAGGATTTGGTGATACAAAAGGCTTTTGGAGACTCGGGACGGACTACTTTTTTCATCTCAAACGAGTCGGATTTTGATGCTTGTCCCGAATTGCGCTCCACAGATGGAGAAGAACTCAAAATCATGAAACGAATCAATTGCCATGCCGCCGCCATAGAGGGTTGCGCTACGGCAAGCGGTACCATAGTGGGCCCTTTGATGAGTGAGGTGATTGGTTTTCGGGAACTCACGCCCCTGCGCGGAGCATGGTGCGGCAACGAACTGGGCCCCGGCATTTTTGATGTTTCTACGCAGGAAAAGGCCCGGCAGTACACCGAACGCATCGGTGATATGATGTATAAAATGGGGTACAAAGGTTACTTTGAGCTGGATTTTCTTATTGACCAATCGGATAATACGCTTTACCTGGGAGAGATCAACCCCCGCCTCTCCGGCGCCAGCCCCCTGACCAATCAAAGCAGTTTTGCGCAAGCAAACGTGCCTTTGTATTTGTACCATCTACTGGAATGGATGGACATAGATTTTGAACTGGATGTGGCTGATTTGAACAAACGCTGGTTCGAGCACATGGAAACGGAAACTTGGAGTCAAATGCTGGTCAAACACCTTGGTAAAAACGGCGCGGTATTAGAATCGGTCCCCCGATCCGGCATTTGGAAGATGCAAGAAAACGGCACCATCGAATATGCCCGGCCTGCTGTACTCCGAAGTGAAATACGCAGTGATGCGGAAGCGCTCCTGCTGTGTGTACCAAAGCTTGGCGACTCGCTAAAGCAAGGACAGGAGCTGACCCGTATGCTGTTGCGTGGCAGGGTAATGGATGAATCATTTGAATTGACCACACGGTCCAAAACCTGGATTGAAGCGGTTCGACAAACGTTCACAACAAAAGAGGGGTAACGGTTTTTCACTATAATGAAATGTAGCAAACGAAACTTGATCTGACAGTTGATAAAGAAGTTCATTGA